>NZ_JBYSZG010000060.1:0-33247 GCF_058786935.1 Rugamonas sp. FW305-51 | reverse complement strand
CCCTTTGCCCCCCGCCGTGCCGTTCGACGCCGCCATGGCCGCGCTCGACACGCGCGCCGCGACAGCCTTGCAGCCGCCGGCGGACGAGGCAAGCTATACCCTGGAACTCGATACGGCCGAAACGGCTGACGTGGACGACACGGCCAAAGTGGGCGGCACGGCCGGAGCGCATGAAGCGGCCGACGCAGGCGTAGCGTTTGACGCAGGCGTAGCGTCCGACATAGCCAAAGCGTCCGCCGTGGACGAAGCGTCTGATGTGGCCGAATCGTCCGCAGTCAACGCCACGCCCCTGCAAGAGGCGCTACCGGCCGGACCCGCCGCGCTGTCCGGCGCCGGCTACGTGCCGCCGGCCACCGCCTACGCGCCATCCGGTGTGCCCTTTGCTGCGCCGTCGGCCCCGGCCTACGCCAGCGGCATCGACGCCACGCCTTCGCTGCCGCCGCTGCCGCCCGCGCCGGCAGAAGACAAGCTGGAACTGGACCTGGATGTGGACCTGGACCCAGGCACCGAGGTGCTGGACTGGGATACGCCGGCCACCAGCGCAGCCAGGACCATCGCCAGCCCGCCCCCGGCATCCGTGCCGGAGCATGTGCTGCAGGCAGACCACGACGTCCCCTCCCCGCAACCGGCGGCAACGGCAGCGCACGACGCCGACGCGCGCACGGCGAGCGAACCCGACCCGTTCTCCCCCTTTACGCTGGACGAGACCTTCCAGCTGGAACCTGAAGACGCGGCCGATGCCGGATCGGCGCTGGAGATCGAGTCGGACGGCCATGAACCGCTCAACGCACTGGCCGATGGCCGCCGCGAACCGACGTGGGGCGAACCATCCGCGCCCCAGCCGTCGGCGCCGCGGGAAGCCACCGCCACCGCCGCCGGACAACCCGACACCGACGATGAAGACGAAGTGCTGGTCGACCTGTCGCCCGCCGCCCGCGCCCATAGCGAAGCGCCGCTGCCCGTCACCGCCAGCCGCGCCGACGATGAGGCCGACGACGCGGCCGATCACGTGGCCGACGACGCGGCCGGCGCGGCCGCACCCGCCGCAGCCGACCGCCCCGCCGATGCCGGCGCCGGCGAGCAGGAAGAACCCGGCTTCGTCAAACGCGACCGCCGCCGCCAGCGGCTGGGCAAGTTCGCCACCATCGCCATGAGCGCCGGCTCGGTGCTGCTGGTGGGCGCCTTGGTGGGCCAGGCCGCCACCACCTTCCGCAACCAGCTGGCGGCCAACGTCCCCCAGCTCAAACCCGTCCTGCAGTCGCTGTGCGCGGCGCTGGGCTGCAAGGTGGAGCTGCCGGCCCAGATCGACTACGTCACCATCGAGCAGGGCGAACTGCAGACGCTGAGCGAGAACACCTTCTCCTTCACCACCCTGCTGCGCAACCAGGCCACGACGGCCCAGGCATGGCCCGACATCGAACTGATACTCGACGACGCCAGCGACAAGGCCGTGCTGCGCCGCGTCTTCACGCCGCGCGACTATCTGGGCCCGGACGCGGACCTGGCCAGGGGTTTTGCGCCGCACTCGGAACAATCCGTCAAACTGTACTTTGAGCTCAAGCAGCTCAAGGCCTCCGGCTATCACATCGCCGTTTTCTATCCATAAAGACCTATCATGAACCAGACCACCCTGATCTGCGGCTCGCTCGCCATCGACACCATCATGCAATTTGGCGGCCGCTTCAGCGACACGCTGCTGGCCGACCAGCTGCACAAGGTGAACGTGTCGTTCCTGGTGCCCACCATGCGCACGGAATTTGGCGGCTGCTCCGGCAACATCGCCTACAACCTGAAGATGCTGGGCGGCGACCCGCGCATCGTCGGCGTCATGGGCCAGGACAGCGGCCCTTACCTGGAGCGCCTGCGCCAGTTCGGCATCGCCACCGACAACATCCTGATCAAGCACGATGCCTACACGGCCCAGTGCTTCGTGACGGCCGACGCCGACAACAACCAGATCAACGCCTTCCACCCGGGCGCCATGTCGTTCGCCCACGAGAACCCGATCGCCAAGGCCGGTCCGGCACGGGTGGCCATCATCTCGCCGGACGGCCATGAGGGCATGCTCAAGCACGCCGCCGACCTGGCCGCGCTGGGCATCCCCTTCATGTTCGACCCCGGTCAGCAGCTGCCCATGTTCAGCGGCGAACAGCTGATCGACTTCATCGACAAGGCCACCTACGTCTCCGCCAACGACTACGAGATCGAACTGCTGATGGACCGCACCGGCCTGACCCTGCCCGACATGGCCAGCCGCCTGGAAGCGCTGATCGTCACGCGCGGCGAAAAGGGTTCGGAGATCTACACCAAGGGCCAGCGTATCGAGATCCCGGCCGTGCAGGCGGAAGCCGTGCTCGATCCGACCGGCTGCGGCGACGCCTACCGCGCCGGCCTGCTGTTCGGCATTACCCATGACTGGAGCTGGGAGACCACGGGCCGTCTGGCCAGCCTGCTGGGCGCCATCAAGATCGCGCGCAAGGGTGCGCAGAACCACCTGCTGACGGCCGCCGAAATCGCGGACCGCTTCGAGGCGGCGTTCGGCTACCGCTACTGAACTGACGTTACTGCACTGGCGGCGCCGGCGGCGGTGCCACCATGAACAATGCCCCGGCTGCGGTAACGCAGGCGGGGCATTGTCGTATCGGGGTGCAGTGTTGGCGGGGCGCCGGGGCTGGGGCGGCGGCCCTAGCCCGCCTCGCCCAGCAGCAGCACGGCCACGCTGTCGGGCGTGAGGCGGGCCGCGCTGATTTCCAGCAGCTTGCGTTTGTTGGTCTGGCCGTGGGTGAGCGCGATGGCGCTGCGCGGCACGGACAAGGTGTCGGACAGGAAACGGATCAGCGCCTCGTTGGCCTTGCCTTCGATGGGCTGGGCATGCAACTTGATCTTCAGGGCGTCATCCAGCACGCCCACCACTTCCGTCTTCTTGGCGTTGGCCTGGATCTGCACCGCCAGCCGGACGCCACCCGGCAGCGGCGAACACCACGTGCGGCTCATCGGCCGGCGAACAGCATGCCCAGCACCAGCTGTGCGATCTGCAGCAGGATGATGGCCACCAGCAGCGACAGGTCCAGGTTGCCCACCAGCGGCACCACGCGGCGGATGGGACGCAGCAGCGGGTCGTTCAGCGCGCGCACGAACGGCGCCAGCGGCGCGTGGGGATTGACCCAGCTGAAGATGGCTTCCACCACCAGCATCGCCATGAAGCCGTACAGTATCCACTCCAGGAAGCGCTGGCAGGCGGCCAGCAGCACGGCCGGCGCGCTCCAGCCGGCCAGGAACAGCACCGAGGTGGCCAGCAGCACGATCAGGAAGGCGCCGATCAGGCTGGCCCAGTCGTAGCCGCCCACGCCGGGCACAATGCGGCGCAGCGGTCGCACCAGCCAGTCGGACAGTTGAAAAGTGAATTGCGCCACGGACGATGGCGGGCGCACCCGTATCGCCTGCATCCAGAAACGTAACAGCAAGGCGCCGCCCAGCAGGGTGGCGGCGGCATCGACGATCAACTTGATAATACTAAGCACGGGTTCCCTCCAAAAAAAAACCGCTGTGTGATTGTCTCACACAGCGGTCGCTTGCCTTAACAGGCATCCACGCTTTTTCTTAGGAAGGGCGGGTGCTGGTAGGGAAAGGCCATGCGGCGGCCGGAGCCAGGACAGTCTTCGCTGCCGGTGCGGCTGGAGCGGCGGCTGGCTTGGCGACAGCTTTAGGCGCGGCGGCCTTCTTCGGCGCGGCCTTCTTGGCCGCTGGCTTGGCTGCTGCCGGCGCTGCAGCTGCCGGTGCGGCAGCCGGTGCGGCAGCCGCTGGTGCCGCGGCGGCGGCGGCCGGTGCTGCCGGTGCAGCAGCCGGAGCGGCTACTGGCTTGGCGGCTGGCTTGGCGGCGGCTTTTTTTGCCGCAGGCTTGGCGGCAGGCTTGGCGGCTGCTTTCGCAGGCGCGGCCTTAGCTTCCGGCTTTTTTACTGCTGGCTTAGCCGCTGCCTTTGCAGCCGGTTTGGCTGCTGCTTTTACCGCTGGTTTTTTGGCGGCAGCTTTTTTGGCTGCTGGCTTGGCTGCGGCTTTAGCAGCTGGCTTGGCGGCTGCCTTGGCTGCTGGCTTGGCGGCAGCTTTTTTCACGGCTGGCTTGGCCGCTGGCTTGGCTGCGGCTTTCTTCGCCACTGGCTTGGCTGCAGCTTTTGCTGCCGGCTTGGCGGCGGCTTTTTTCACAGCTGGCTTGGCAGCTGCTTTTGCTGCCGGCTTGGCGGCGGCCTTGGCGGCTGGTTTGGCGGCGGCTTTAGCCACTGGCTTGGCGGCTGCTTTTTTCACTGCAGGTTTAGCGGCGGCTTTGGCGGCAGGCTTGGCAGCGGCTTTGGCTGCAACTGCCGGCTTCTTGGCCGCAGGAGCAGCCTTGGCGGCTGGTTTCTTTACTTCGGATTTCTTAGCGGCTGTTGCCATTTTTGTTCTCCTTCATCTGGGATGGGAAAAATTCACGCACAAGATTAAAACCCGTCCGGCCCCGGATTGGGCCAGGCGAATTATTCATCGGCACAAACTACGGTTTGCGCTAATGAATTCGGCACCAGCTGAACTGCTGCAACTCCTCACGATTTGCAGCGCTTCAGCCATCGACACAGCACACCGCCCGTTGCCGGGCCGGCGCCTGCGTCCAAATCTTGTTGCGACATCCTTGGCGTTCCGGGCGTGTGCTCAGCACCGTTGACCTCCGTCGCAGCCACAACACGGTTTTATTTTTCAAAGAAAAAACCGCCCAACCTGAACTCAATCAGGCAAGGCGGTCGAAAAAAAACGGTGTGGTCTTGTGCATATCCGTGCGAATCTGTATCCCATTTTTTCGATCTGTGGCGGCGCTGTTGCGGCACTGCGCGGCTTCTTCTTCCGCGCTTTCGCTAACACGCCATTTCAATCTCGTAAAGTACACGAAAACCTTGTCGGAGCGCAACAGGCACACAAGGATTTCGCTGGCTTTTTTACAGGATAGGCGCACCAACTCGCATGCGCTTGCCAATTCGCAGTCGTCGCGCGCTGCGTCGACGCCAGCGCGACACGCTGCAGCGGCCGCAGACTTTTGCGCGCGGGCGCGTCGCACAACTCGCCGGCGACAAACAAACCCTTATGCCAATTGGGTGTCTGCGTTTTCGACTGCACCGGTCGCAACTCACGGCGCGCGCTGCGGCGCATCGACTGCGCGCAAAGCTACTGCACTACACTGTTTTTAAATTCGTCGCGATTATGAGACACAGTGCGGCGCTTGGCAAGGACAATGCTGCAGCGGTGCGCGCCGCGCATCAAGCGGCGCATGCTGCGCGATGTGCGCGACCATCGCCGCGCGCATCGCACGCATGCGAAATCGCGCGCGCAATTCGCGCCGCTGACCTGGTGCGACGACAGCGCGCGCGCACCTCCTTGAGTTCGCGATGACTGCCGGCGGGGTGAGCGGCGCCGCTCCCGATCGGCATGCCGCCCGCTGTCGCGCAGCTACTCCGCGCGCAGTCCCGGCCGGAAGATAAGGAGTAAGATGTTAGCCATTACAAGCGTATCTTCTACTTAGTGGACAATATGTTTGACTTCGCACTCGCCACCACGCCGGAGATCTGTGCCGAGTTAGGGCAGCGTCTGCGTGCCCGCCGGCTCGGGCTCGGCTGGTCCCAGGCCGAACTGGCGCAACGCGCCGGACTCTCCAGCGGCACGGTGAAGAACCTGGAACGCAAAGGCCAGGCTTCGCTCGATTCATTCATTCATGTTGTTTCTGCCCTTGGCCTTGGCGACGATCTGCGCGAGCTGTTCCTGGTCGAGATGGTCTCCATCGCCGCGATGGAAAAGGCGGAATTGGGCCATCGCCTGCGCGCTCCGCGCAAGAGGCAAGCAGCGACGTCGGCACATTGAAGCGACGAACCGCAGTCCGGCTCTCCGGGCGCAACGCATCCAACAGCTGCCCCCTGTACCGGCTCGAAGTACATCAGCGCCATCAACCGTGATCGCGCCAATCGCAGCGACCAGATACTGGCACGGCGATAGCAAACGATAGAGGTGCCATTAACAAAAAGGCCAGACGGAAAATCCGCCTGGCCTTTTTTTGCTGGGACTGCCGCACGCGGCGGCAGCCGGGGTGCCAAGTTTAATCCCAGTTCAGCGCGCCGCCGGTCTGGTATTCGATGACGCGGGTCTCGAAGAAGTTGCGCTCTTTCTTCAGGTCGATCATCTCGCTCATCCATGGGAACGGGTTGTCTTCCTGGTCGAACAGCTGCTCCAGGCCGATCTGCTGCGCGCGGCGGTTGGCGATGAAGCGCAGGTAGCCCTTGAACATGGGCGCGTTCAGACCGAGCACGCCGCGCGGCATGGTGTCTTCCGCGTAGGCGTATTCCAGTTCCACGGCCTTCAGGAACAGCGTCTTGATCTCTTCCTTGAAGGCGGGCGTCCACAGCAGCGGATTTTCCATCTTGATGGTGTTGATCAGGTCGATGCCGAAGTTGCAGTGCATGGACTCGTCGCGCAGGATGTACTGGTACTGCTCGGCGGCGCCCATCATCTTGTTCTGGCGGCCCAGCGCCAGGATCTGGGTGAAGCCGACGTAGAAGAACAGGCCTTCCATCAGGCAGGCGAACACGATCAGCGATTTGAGCAGGGTCTGGTCGCTTTCCACCGTGCCGGTGGTGAACGCCGGGTCGGTCAGGGTGTTGATGAACGGGATCAGGAATTCATCCTTGTCGCGGATCGACTTGATCTCGTTGTAGGCGTTGAAGATCTCGCCCTCGTCCAGGCCCAGCGACTCGACGATGTACTGGTAGGCGTGGGTGTGGATGGCTTCCTCGAAGGCCTGGCGCAGCAGGTACTGGCGGCACTCGGGGGCCGTGATGTGGCGGTAGGTGCCCAGCACGATGTTGTTGGCGGCCAGCGAGTCGGCGGTGACGAAAAAGCCCAGGTTGCGCTTGACCAGGCGACGCTCGTCGTCGGTCAGGCCGTTGGGGTTCTTCCACAGCTCGATGTCGCGCTGCATGTTCACTTCCTGCGGCATCCAGTGGTTGGCGCAGCCGGCCAGGTACTTGTCCCAGGCCCATTTGTATTTGAACGGTACCAGCTGGTTGACGTCCGTTTTGCCGTTGATGATGCGCTTATCGTCGGCGTTGACGCGCAGCGCCAGTTGCTCGGCGTTCGCTTCCGACGCTTCGCCGGCGCCCGGCTGGTTCAGTTCCATATTGCCCAACGGTTGTTGGTTGGCAGGACGGGCGGCGCCCGACGTGGCTTCATCATCCCAAGACAGCATGATCGATTTCCTTCTAAGGGCCGGCGCGGGGGCCGGCGGTGTTCCGTAAAAAGAACCACCCGGCAGGCCGGGTCGGTTCTCACTCTCTATATTAGTAGCGCCGCCGCCAGGGCGGCGCCATGCAGCTTTATTGGCTACTTACTGGCAAGCTTCGCATTCCTCGAAACCGTCGTCGCCGGGACGCAGGTAGCAGGCGGCGCCTTCGGCTACCACGGCGGCCGGGGCGGCCACCTGGGCAGCGGCGGCCATGGCGCTGGCCGACATGCCGCCGTCCACTGCCACCGCGTTCAGCGCGCCGGTCTTGGAGGTCGACTTCTCCATGTGGGTGGCGGCGATGGTGCGCAGGTAGTAGGTGGTCTTCAGGCCGCGCAGCCAGGCCAGCTTGTAGGTCTCGTCGAGCTTCTTGCCCGAGGCGCCGGCCATGTAGATGTTCAGCGACTGGGCCTGGTCGATCCACTTCTGGCGACGCGAAGCCGCTTCCACCAGCCAGGTCGGCGACACTTCGAACGCGGTTGCATAAATGTCACGCAGGTCCTGCGGGATGCGGTCGATCTTGGCCAGCGAGCCGTCGAAGTACTTCAGGTCGGCGATCATGACCTCGTCCCACAGCTCGCGCGCCTTCAGGTCACGCACCAGGTAGGCGTTGATCTCGGTGAACTCGCCCGACAGGTTGGACTTCACGTACAGGTTCTGGAAGGTCGGCTCGATGCAGGCCGACACGCCGATGATGTTCGAGATGGTGGCCGTCGGGGCGATCGCCACGCAGTTCGAGTTACGCATGCCGAACTGCTTGATGCGGTTGCGCACCGGGGTCCAGTCCATGGCGGCGGACGTATCCTGCTCCAGGTAGCCGCCGCGCTCGTCGGCCAGCAGCTTGATCGAATCCTGCGGCAGGATGCCGCGCTCCCACAGCGAACCCTTGTACGAAGCGTAGTGGCCGCGTTCCTCGGCCAGCTCGGTCGAGGCCAGGTAGGCGTAGTAGCACACCGCTTCCATCGAGGTGTCGGCGAACTGCACCGCTTCCATCGACGAGTAAGGCACGCGCATCATGTGCAGGCAGTCCTGGAAGCCCATCACGCCCAGGCCCACCGGACGGTGGCGCATGTTGGCGTTGCGGGCCTTCTCGACGGCGTAGTAGTTGATGTCGATCACGTTGTCGAGCATGCGCATGGCGGTGCGGATGGTCTTTTGCAGCTTGACGTGGTCCAGCTTGCCCTCTTTCATGTGGGCCGGCATGTTGACCGAACCGAGGTTGCACACTGCAATCTCGTCCGGCCCCGTGTTCAGGGTGATTTCCGTGCACAGGTTGGAGCTGTGCACCACGCCCACGTGCGACTGCGGCGAACGGATGTTGCATGGGTCCTTGAAGGTGATCCATGGGTGGCCCGTTTCGAACAGCATGGACAGCATCTTGCGCCACAGGTCGAGCGCCGCGATCTTCTTGCAGACGCGGATTTCGCCGGCCGCCGCCTTGGCTTCGTAGCCCAGGTAGGCTTGCTCGAAAGCCTTGCCCACCTTGTCGTGCAGGTCGGGGCAGTCGCTTGGCGAGAACAGGGTCCACTCGCCCTTTTCCATCACGCGCTTCATGAACAGGTCGGGAATCCAGTTGGCCGTGTTCATGTCGTGGGTGCGGCGGCGGTCGTCGCCCGTGTTCTTGCGCAGGTCCAGGAACTCTTCGATGTCCATGTGCCACGTTTCCAGGTAGGCGCACACGGCGCCCTTGCGCTTGCCGCCCTGGTTCACGGCCACGGCCGTGTCGTTGACCACTTTCAGGAACGGCACCACGCCCTGCGATTTGCCGTTGGTGCCCTTGATGTGGGCGCCCAGCGCGCGCACCGGGGTCCAGTCGTTACCGAGGCCGCCGGCGAACTTGGCCAGCAGCGCGTTTTCCTTGATGGCGTCGTAGATGCCTTCCAGGTCGTCCGACACGGTGGTCAGGTAGCACGACGACAGCTGCGAGCGCAGCGTGCCCGAGTTGAACAGGGTCGGGGTCGAGCTCATGAAGTCGAACGACGACAGCAGGTGGTAGAACTCGATGGCGCGCGCTTCGCGGTCCGTCTCGTTCAGGGCCAGGCCCATCGCCACGCGCATGTAGAACGCCTGCGGCATTTCGATGCGCACGTCGCGCACATGCAGGAAGTAGCGGTCATACAGGGTCTGCAGGCCGATGTAGCCGAACTGCAGGTCGCGGTCGGCCACCAGGGCCTTGGCCAGGCGGGCCAGGTCGAACTCGGCCAGCTTGGGGTCGAGCAGCTCGGCGGCGATGCCCTTGGCCACGTATTGTGGGAAGTAGCTGACGTAGGCGGCGGCGGCGCCGGCCTGCGGCACTTCCTGGCCGAACACTTCCTTGCGGATGGTGTGCAGCAGGATGCGGGCCGTCACCTGCGAGTAGGCCGGGTCCTTTTCCATCAGCGCGCGGGCAGCCAGGATGGCGGACTTGTGCAGCTCTTCGACGGGCACGCCGTCGTACAGGTTCTTGACCGTTTCGGCCAGGATGGCGTCCGCGTCCACATGCTTTTCCAGGCCGATGCAGGCCGCGTTGATCAGGCCGCTGACCTGGTCCATGTCGAGCAGGCGGCGCTCGCCGTTTTCCGTCACGTGGATCTGGGGTGCAGCCACCTTGGAGGTGGCGCCGGCCGCCTCTTTCTGCAGGCGGCGCTCTTCCATGTGCTTGGCGCGGTACAGCACGTAGGCGCGGGCCACGTCGTGCTCGCCCGAACGCATCAGCGACAGTTCCACCTGGTCTTGCACATCTTCGATGTGGAAGGTGCCGCCGGACGGCTGGCGGCGCACCAGGGCCGACACGACGGCGGCCGTCAGCTGCTCGACCAGGTCGCGGATGCGGGCCGAGGCGGCGCCCTGGCCGCCATTGACGGCCAGGAAGGCCTTGGTCATGGCGATGGCGATCTTGGACGGCTCGAAGGCGACGACGGCGCCGTTGCGGCGGATGATGCGGTAGTCGCCCAACGCTGCCGCTGCCGTGGCCTGGCCGCTAGCGGTACCCGCAGTCGCTGCTGGTACCAGCGCTGGTTGGATGGAAGTGTCTTGAGTAGATTGCATTTAAGCTCCCCGATAACAGCGTGCAGTCGTAGCTGCGCGGCGTATGTTGTATAAAAAAGGCCAAAATGAAGCGGCCAGCCTGGTGTTACGGCTGGTGTGACAGCGACAAAAAGGGTAAATATGGGTTCCTTATGCTCGTAGGCCGAGGCTGAAACAGCTTGGAACCAGGGACATGGGATACCACTACATTTAGTGAATCAGGTTAATCGATACACTGATTGTAGTGGTCAGCCCGGGGCAAGACAAGCGGAAATTTTTTCATTCAGATCAATTTTTCGGTTGACTTTTCGGGATGCCTACAGGGAAGCGCAGTTGCCGGTGAGCGGCTACTAACGCCGCGTCCGCCACTGCCTTTTCCTTCAGCAGGCCGGCCCATTTTTCGATATATTCCTGCCAACTAAACAACGGCCCCGGGTCCGTCTTGCGGCCCGGCGCGATGTGTTCGTGGCCTTGCACATCCGACAAGGGATAGCGCTGCTGCAGGGCCAGCGTCAGCGCCGCCAGGGCGTCGTACTGGGCCGGCTCGAACGGCACCGTGTCCGTCCCCTCCAGCTCGATGCCGATGGAAAAATCGTTGCAGGCGGCCCGTCCCCGGAACGCCGACACGCCCGCGTGCCAGGCCCGCGCGTTGCCAGAAACATACTGGACCACGCGGCCGTCGCGCCGCACCAGGAAGTGGCTCGACACCCGCAAGCCGCGCAGGTCCGCGAACGCGGGATCGGCATTATAGTCTACCCGGCCGGTAAACAAGTCGGACACGTGGGGCGTGCCAAATTGTCCCTGGGGCAGGCTGATATTGTGGATCACCAGCAGGCTGACGGCGGTGCCGTCCGGACGGGCGTCCGCATGGGGCGAGTCGTAGCGCAGCACGTCGCGGCACCAGCCGTCCGCGCCCACGGCGTAACGGGTCGCCATCAGCCCTCCGGCTCCTGGATGTTGAGCTTTTGCATCTGGTAGCGCAGCTGGCGGAAACTGATGCCCAGCAGCTGGGCCGCCTGGGTGCGGTTGAACTGGGTCTGGGCCAGGGCCCGCAGGATGATGTCGCGCTCGATCTGGTTCAGGTAGTCGGGCAGGTTGGACGGCAGCGCGTCCAGGTGCGGCAGCGCGATGGGGCCGGCGGCGCCGGATGCGGGCGCGCCGCCGGAACCGGCCGCAACGGATGGGGCGGCGCCGGCAGCGGCCGCGTAGGTGGCGGCCGACAAAGCGGCGGCAGCTACAGCGGCAGCAGCGGCAGATGGCGCGGCGCCGGGCACGCCGGCCACGGCGCCCGGGGTGGGCGTGGGCAGCGCGTAGCCGGGCGCACCGGGGCCGGCGCCCGCGCCATCGAGGCCAAAGGCGGCCGCCTCGGTGGGCGCCAGCTGCCGGGCAAAGCCGGGCGCGGGCGACGGCAGCGGCACCACGGCCTCCACCATCTTCGCCCCCTTCAGGGCCAGGTCGCCCACTTCGATCACACCGTCGTCGGCGAAGGCCAGGGCCCGCTCGAGGATATTTTCCAGCTCCCGCACATTGCCGGGGAAGCCATAGCCGCGCAACGCCTCCAGCACACCCGGCCCCAGGACCACCTTGTGCTCGAAGGTGCCCAGCCGTTCCAGGATGGCGTCCGTCAGCGGTTCCAGGTCGTCGAGCCGCTCGCGCAGCGGCGGCAGACACAGCTCGATCACGTTCAGGCGGTAGAACAAGTCTTGCCGGAAGCTGCCCTGCGCCACACACTGGGCCAGGTTCTTGTGGGTGGCGCTGATGATGCGCACGTCCACCGGCTCCTCGCTGGTGGCGCCGATCTTGCGCACGCGCCGCTCCTGGATGGCGCGCAGCAGCTTGACCTGCATGGCCAGCGGCAGGTCGGCCACCTCGTCGAGCATCAGCGTGCCGCCGTTGGCGGCCTGGAAGAAGCCGTCGCGCTCGTCGGCCGCGCCCGTGAAGGCGCCCTTGCGGTAGCCGAAGAACTCGGCCTCCATCAGCGCCTCGGGAATGGCGCCGCAATTGACGGCCACGAAGGGCTTGGCGGCGCGCGAACTCTGGGCGTGGATTTCGCGCGCCGCCAGTTCCTTGCCGCTGCCCGATTCGCCCGTGATGGCGATCGGCGCCATCGAGCGCGCCAGGCGGGCGATCTGGGCCCGCAGGGCCTGGATCACGGCCGAATTGCCCTTCAGGCGGCTGGCCTGCTGGCCGGCGCCGGACGCCTTTTCGCCGGCCGGCAGGTTCAGCCGCAGGGCCGACTGCACCATGATGCGCAACTGGTCCAGCGCCACCGGCTTGGAGACGTAATCGAAGGCGCCGGCCTTGAGGGCGATGACGGCGTTGTCGGCGCTGCCGAAGGCCGTGACGACGGCGATCGGCGTGTTCTTGTAGGCGGCGCACACTTCGCGCACCAGTTCCAGCCCCAGCCCGTCGGGCAGGCGCATGTCGGTCAGCACCAGCGCGTATTCGGCGCCGGCCAGGCAGGCGCGCGCCTCGGCCAGCGTGGCGGCGCTGTCCACGTCCAGTCCCATCTTGAGCAGGGTGATTTCCAGCAGTTCGCGCAGATCGGCTTCATCGTCGACGACCAGCACACGGGGAGCACTCATGGAACTGCCTTTCAGTTGAATCCGGCCGCTTACACGGCCGCCGGCACGGCGGGCGCGGCGGCCGGCCGTGCAAAGGTGATCACAAACCGCCCGCTGGAGCGGGGCATGCCGTCCGGACCGGGCGCTGGCTCGAAGCGGTATTCGTAGTCCAGCATGGCATCGTTATTCAAACACAATTCGCGCGCCAGATATAGTCCCAGCCCCGTGCCCTTGCTCGAGGTGGTGTAGAACGGCTCGAACAGGTGGGCCCGCACTTCGGCCGAGATGCCGGGGCCGTCGTCCTGCACATGCAGTTCCGGCAACCGGGCCCGCCCGGCCACCAGCGTCAGGCGGATGCTGGCCGGCGCCCCGCTGGCATAGCGCACGGCGTTGTTGAGCAGGTTGAGCACCACTTCGCGCAGGTGCAGGCTGTCGAAGCGGACCCGGATACCGGGCGCCGCCGTCAGCGCCAGCACGTCGGCGGGCAAGCCGTGGGTCTCGTCGAACTCGGCCTTGAGCTCGGCCAGGAACTGGTCCAGCGCCAGCGGTTCGCCGTGCGGCTGCACCTTGCGCGACAGTTGCAGGATGTCTTCCACCATGCGGTTGACCCGGCTCACATTGTCGCCCACGATCTTGAGCAGGCGCAGATGCACGGTGCTGTCGAGGTCCTCGGCCAACAGGGCCGTGGCGTGGCCGATAGCCGACAGCGGGTTGCGCACCTCGTGCGCGATGCTGGCCGTGAGCCGGCCCATGGAGGCCAGCTTGAGTTGCTGGGCCTGGTTTTCGATGCCCGTCACGTCCTGCAGGAAGATCACGCTGCGCTCCGCGCCCAGGCCGGCCGTGTCGACGGCGGCAAAGCGCGCCTGCAGGTGGGCGGCCAGGTCGGGCCGGCCGTTCCAGGCGGCCGCCGTGCCCTCCAGGGCCGGGTCCGCAACGGGCTTGATGGTGACATAGGCCGTGCCCTGGGCAGGGTCGGCGCGCCAGTCCTCATAGGCCAGCGCCAGCGGCCGCAGGGCCGCCGCCTCGTCCAGGCGAAAGCGCCGCTCCGTGCCGGCCAGGCCCAGCATCTGCTGGGCGGCCGGATTGTTGGCGTACACCTGGCCCTGGGGACCGACCACCAGGATGCCGTCGCCCACGTTGGCCATCACCAGCCGGTTGACGGCCTGCTGCACGCCGATCTCGACGCCCCGTGCGATGGCCAGCTCTTCCTGGCCGATCAGCCTGGCGGCCATGCGGTTGACCACCCACACGGCGGCGAAGAAGGCGGCGCCGTACAGGCCGGCCTGCAGCACCACCATGTCGCCTTCCATCAGCAGCATGCGCCAGCCGCTTTCGCCCAGCAGGAACAGCGTGACCAGGGCCGTGCAGAACAGCGCCAGCAGCAGCGGCGCCAGGATGGCCGTGCCGGCCAGCGGGAACAGATAGAGGATGGCCAGCCCGCTGCGCACGCCGCCGGCGGCGATGTAGAGCAGCGAGATGATGGCCAGGTCGCAGGCGATCTGCGACATCAGCTGCAGCAGGAAGCGGCGCCGCACGTAGATCGTCATCAGGGCGAAGGTCAGCGCCAGCAGCAGATAGCCGAGGCACACTTCGCCATAGAAGAACTGGCCGGAGGCGCGCAGGCCGCGGCTGTCCACGCTCAGGTAGGCCAGCAGCACCAGCGCGATCACGACCCGGGTCGCGTTCAGCGTCTGCAGCGAGCGCCAGAACGTGTCGCGCGAGTCGGCCGCCAGCGCCGGCAGGGAGGAGGCCACCAATCAGGCGGCCGGCAGACGGGCGTGGGCGGCGCTGCAAAAATCGCGGCCCGCGGCCTGCACCGTTTCCGAGGCCGGGTAATAGATGCCGCAGTGGGCGCAGCACAACATGGTTTCCACTTCCCCGGCCGCCTGGGCCCGGGGCGCGGCGCGGCCGGCGGCCGGCGACGGCGGCTGCGGTGCGCGCGGCCGCTGGCCGCCCTGCAGCTCGCGCAGCTTGCTGCGGATGGCAAACAGCACCAGAAACGCCAGCGCCAGCCAGAACAAAAGACGACTCATGCCAATCCCCGATGTAGAACGACTTCAAACACGAAACGGCTGCCGACGTAGGCCAGCAGCAAGGTGGCGAAACCGGCCAGCGTGAAGCTGAGCGCGGTCTTGCCGCGCCAGCCGCGGAAGCGCCGGCCCGCCAGCAGCGCGGCGAACAGCAGCCAGGACATGAGGGTGAAGACGGACTTGTGGTCCCACTTCAAGGCCTGGCCGAACAGCTGTTCGGAGAACACGATGCCCGACAACACGGTCAGGCTCAGCAGCACGAAGCCGAAACCGATCATGCGAAACAGCAGCTTTTCCATCGTCAGCAGGGCCGGCAGCTGGTCCAGCGTGCTGGCCAGGAAGCCGCCGCCGGCCGCCGTGCGCGTGTGCAGGCGCGATTCCTGCAGCGCCATCAGCACGGCGTGGAAGGCGGCGATGGTGAGGGTGCTGTAGGCCAGGGTGGCGATGGCGATGTGCCAGCCGAACATGACGGACTTGCCTTCGAGCGCGATCAGGCTGCCCGGGAACAGCGCCTCCAGCGCCACGGCCAGGGCCGCGCACGGCATCACGAGGCGGCGCAGGCCGTCCAGGCTGAAGTTGCGGTTTTCCAGCCAGTAGGCGGCCACCGATACCCACAGGGCGGCCGACAGCATGGCGGCGAAACCGATGCGCAGCGAGCCGGGGGCCGTCACTTCGAACCACAGGGTCACGCCGTGCAGCAGCCAGGCGGCGGCCGTGACGATGGCGATCAGCGCCCCCTGCCGGGACGGCAGCAGGGCACACATGAGGTACAGCAAGGCGGCTGAGATAAGAAAATAGGTCTGCATAAGGGCTAAGTTTACACCATGGTGGGCAGTCCGATGCGGGAGCTGGCCCGTGCGGCCGCGCCCTGCTCCTGCCCGGGACGGGTTTTCAATCGACGGCCGCCACGCGGATCTCGTCGTTGTGGTGGCGCTGCTGCTCTTCCATCACCAGCTGCCCCAGTTCGCGCTTGAGGGCGTTGAACTCGGGCGCGGCCGGGTCGCGCAGGCGCGGCAGGTCCACCAGCAGGTCGCGCTTGACGGTGCCGGGCCGGTAGGTCATGACGACGATGCGGTCGGCCAGGTAGATCGCTTCCTCGATGCTGTGGGTGACGAAGATGATGGTCTTCTTCAGCTCGGACCAGATGCGCAGCAGCTCGTCCTGCAGGTTGCGCCGCGTGAGCGCGTCGAGCGCGCCGAACGGCTCGTCCATCAGCATGATGGGCGAATCGAGGGCCAGCACGCGGGCGATGGCCACCCGCTGGCGCATGCCGCCCGACAGGTCCTTGGGATAGCGGTGGCGGAAGTCGCCCAGCGACAGCATGGCCAGCAGCCGGTCCACCGTGGCCGCGATCGCGGCCCTGGACTGGCCCTTGATCTCGAGCCCGAAGGCGATGTTGTCGGCCACCGTCATCCAGGGAAACAGGGCGTATTCCTGGAACACCATGCCGCGCGCCGGTCCCGGCCCCGTCACGGGCTGGCCGTCGGCCACGATGGTGCCGCTGCTGGGCAGGGCAAAGCCGGCCACGGCGTTGAGCAGGGTGGACTTGCCGCAGCCGGACGGCCCCAGCAGGCAGACGAACTGGCCGCGCGGGATCGCCAGGTGGATGTCCTGCAGGGCCACTACTTCGCGCCCCGCGCCCGGGAATACCTTGCCGACGTGGTCGATGACGATGTGGGGTGGATGCGAATCGCTCATATATATAGTGCGGCCTCAGTTATCCAGGCCGCGGTGCCAGCGCAGCAGGTGGTTGTTGAGCCGGTTCATCAGCACGTCGATGCCCAGCCCGATCAGGCCGATGCTGATCATGCCGGCGATGATTTTATCGGACCAGAAGTACTCGCGCGCCTCGAGGATGCGGAAACCGAGGCCATTGTTGACGGCGATCATTTCCGACACGATCACGACGATGAAGGCCGTGCCGATGCCGATCCGCACCCCCGACAGGATGTAGGGCACGGCCGCCGGCAAGATCACCCGCACGAACATGGTGCTGCCCGACGCGCCCAGGTTGCGGGCGGCGCGGATATAAATACCGTCCACCTGGCGCACGCCGGCGATGGTGTTCATCAGCACGGGGAAGAAGGCGCCCAGCGCGATCAGGAACACGGCCGGCGGATTGCCCAGCCCGAACCACAGGATGGACAGGGGAATGTAGGCGATGGGCGGGATCGGGCGCAGCAGCTGCACCAGCGGATTGAGCCAGGCATACACGCGCGGCTGCGCCCCCATGGCCAGTCCCAGCGGCAGCGCCAGCCCGGCGCCCACCACAAAACCGACGATGACGCGGTACAGGCTGCCCATGGCGTCGCCGATCAGTTCCCCGGAAAATGCCCAGCCCAGCCAGCTGCCGGCGGCCGCGTCGTAGGGCTGCAGCGGCAGCAGGTATTCGAACCATTTGTGCACCACGGCCCACGGCGAGGGCAGCACCTGCGGGTTGACCCAGCCCAGCGTGGCGGCCCCCTGCCACAGGGCGATCACGACGGCCGGCACGATCAGGCCCACGCCCGCTTCACGCCACTGCGACTTTGCCATGGCTACCCTCTCTTATTTGACGTTCAGGCTTTTCTTGGCCGCGTCCAGCAAGTCCGTCTTGACCCAGTCGCGCGCCACGGGCGGCTTGGCCATGCGGCCCACGCCGGTCTTGACCATGATGTCGGTGGTGACCTGGATGTGCTCGGGCGTGATGTCGTAGGAATAAGGCGAATTGCCGATGGCGTCGTCGAAGTCCTGCTTGCTCAACTGGCCCTTGAACACCACCTCGCGCACATACTTCTCGGCCACGGCCTGGTTGTCGATGAAGGTCTTGGTGGCTTCCACGAAGCAGCGCATGAACTTCTCGGCCAGCGGACGCTTTTCCTTGTAAAACTTCTCCGTCATCACCATGGTGCGCACCGGCGCGCCGATCGGCGTGTCGTAAGGCTTGATGATCTCGTTGCCGTAGCCCTTGTTGATGGCCTGCGACGACTGCGGTTCGGACTGCATCATGGCGTCGATGTTCTTGCCCAGCATGGCCTGGTTCAGGTCGGCGTAGGCCAGGTAGACCAGCTGCACATCCTTGCCCGGCTGGTCGGACACGCTCAGGCCAGCCTGCTGCAGCTCGGCCAGCAGCAGCACTTCCTGGATGCCGCCCCGCGTCACGCCCACTTTCTTGCCCTTCAAGTCCTTGACGGCCTTCAGGTGCAAGTCGGCCCGGCCCACCAGGCGGGCGCCGCCCTTGGCGAAACCGGCCACGGCATAAATGGGCGCGCCGCCGGCCCGGCCCGAGATGGCCGCCTCGGACGCCGTGGTTCCCACATCGAGCTCGCCGGCGATGATGGCCTGCATCACGTCCAGTCCCTTGGCGAACACGTGTTCGTCGACCTTGATGCCGCACTTGGGGGCGATCTCCTTGATATAGGAGACGGCGCCATAGTGGGCGAACTTCAGGTTACCGAGGCGCACCACCTCCTGAGCCTGAGCCTGTCCCTGCCCCCCCCACAACATGGCGGCCAGCGCCACTGTCTTGATTATCGCCTTGCTCTGCATCCCATCTCTCCCCGTTGGTTACCGTGTTGGCCTGCGGCCGCTAAAGTTGCACCGATCATACCAAGCGGCGCCCCACTTGCCTACCGCCACGAACGACGTCAGCTTGCCCCGCCTGCGCGCTTGGGCCCACCCGCTCCATCGGTGACTTTGTGTGAGGTTGTTGAACGCTGGTTGCGGTCATAATGCCGGATATTGCAATTCAATAAAACAAGTCATAATTACAATTGAATGTCTTGACAGCACTGTCCAGGCTCCCCTCAACCCACACCAAGAGCATCGCGTGACTTTCATTTCCTCGCAACATACCCACCGGCTGGCCGGTACCGCCCTGCTGGCACTTGCGTTGACCGCCTGCGGCGGCGGCAGCAGCACCAATCCTCCTGCGCCGGCGCCAACGGCGGCCACGACACTGGCACTGAGCGTCAGCGCGCCCCAGGTCCAGGCCGGCGGCCAGCCGCTGGCCCTGAACGCCGTGCTCGACGCTCCGGGCACCGTCACCTGGCAACTGGCGCCCGACAGCCCTGGCAGCCTGTCGGCGGCCAGCGGCGCCACCGTCAGCTACCAGCCGCCGGCGCGCGTCTCTGCCGTCACGGACGTGACCGTGACGGCCACGTCCGGCAAACTGAGCAAGACCATCGTGCTGCAGCTGGTGCCCGATCCCAGCCAGCCGGGCCTGACGCTGCTGGCCGGCACCATAGGCGGCCACTTCATCCTCGACGGCAAGGGCAGCGCGGCGCGCTTTGACCTGGTCGCCGACATGGCGAGCGACGCCAACGGTAACGTCTATGTGGCCGATAGCCGTCCTGGCGCCGCCAGCGCCGTGCGCATGATCGGCAAGGACGGCACGGTCAGCACGCTGACCAGCACCACGGCCGGCCACGTCGACGGCGACCGCGACCATGCGCGGGTGGAACGGGTGCGCAGCCTCGCCCTGGGTGCGGGCGGCCAGCTGTACCTGCTCGACGCGGGCGCCCAGGCCAGCTATTTGCGCACGCTGGACGCCGATGGCCGCATCGCCACCGTGACCACCCTGGCCGCGCCGTTCGCCGATGCCAGCCGCATCTTCAGCGATGGCGCCGGGACCCTCTATATAGAAGCATCGGCCACGGGAAAACTGGGCAAGCTGGCCGGCAACGGCAGCGTGCTGGAAGTGACCGGCTTGCCGCCGGCCGGACAATTCGCGGCTGACCGCAGCGGCACGCTGTATTACTTCAGCGGCGCCAGCGGCGGCGTGGGCGCCATCTTCCGGCGCACGGCGGACGGCGTGACCAGCACGGTCATCGCGGCCAGCTTGCAGGGCCCCCGTCCGGACGGCGAAACCGGCGCCACCACCGTGTCGCGCGCGGTCAGCCTGACGCTGGACGCGGACGGCAATTTGCTGCTGACCGACCCTGACGACACCATCGGCGGCACCGGTTACCGCATCCGCAAGATCAGCGGCGGCACGATCAGCACCGTGTTTGCCGACAATCCGTACGGTAACTACCTGTTTGACCGCAATAACAACCCTGGCCGCTTGCGCGTGGCCGGCGACGGCAGCCTGCTGCTCTCGACCGACAGCATGGTATACCGGCTGGCCGGTGGCAAGCTGGTCGCCCTGGCCGGGCTGAGCGATGACACGGAAGGCTATGCCAGGGATGGCCAAGGCGCGGCCGCCCGCTATTTCAGTCCCGGCATGCTGGGGGCCGACGCGGACGGCAACGTCTATTCCATCGAAGGGGTGAACTATCCCAACGCGCCATTCTTCCTGCATGACCGCCTGACGGTACGCAAGACCTCGGCCGCCGGGGCCGTCACCACCTTTGCCGCACCCGACCTGCATGGCAAGCCCAGCGGGCTGGCCGTCAGCCGCGCCGGCGTCGTGTATGTCGCGCTGCAAACGAGCAGCAGCGTGCCCGCGCCGGGGCAGGCGCCCGGTGGCGCCCTGTACCGCGTCGATGGCGGCAGCGCGCTGTCGCTGCTGGCCGGCGCGCCGGGCGTCATCGATGGCGCCGGCAAACCGCGCGACGGCAGCGGCGCCGGCGCCACCTTCAACGCGCCCGTGCTGCAAGGCATAGACAGCGACGGCAACCTGTATGTGGCCGACCGCGACTATGCGGCCAACGCGCCCATCGTGCGCAAGGTGACGCAACAAGGCGTGGTCAGCACCGTCAGCGCCCTGCCCAAGGGCTTGAACGCGGCGCCGGACGGCAATGTCTACCGCGCCGACCCGGCCACAGGCGTCATCTACCGCACCACGCCGGCCGGCGATACGGCCGCCGTGGCCGGCAGCGCCGGGCTGCAGGGCACGGTGCTGGGCGCGCTGCCGGCCCGCCTCGACCACCCGTCCAGCGTCGTGCCGGTCGGGTCCGATACCTTGGTGGTGGCGG
Source organism: Rugamonas sp. FW305-51 (assembly GCF_058786935.1). NCBI lineage: Bacteria > Pseudomonadati > Pseudomonadota > Betaproteobacteria > Burkholderiales > Oxalobacteraceae > Rugamonas > Rugamonas sp. FW305-51. The sequence continues at coordinate 12,462 of NZ_JBYSZG010000060.1, read as the reverse complement.
CCGGCGGCGCCCTGCTGCGGCTGGTGCTGGCGCACTAAAGAGCCGGCCCTGGGCCGCGCGCGCCCTTGGCAGCGTTGCGCCGGTGCCGGGCACGGCCATCGTCGCTGGCCTGCCACGCCGTCGTCCCGGCATGCGCCGGCGCGGGCCGGGACGACGGTGTGCCGGCCCGGTCCTGACCGCGCTGCCGCGATGCGGTAAAATGGCGGCCATCGTCCGGCCCCGGCCGGCCACCATCCAGACAGATTCCAGGTTCATCATGCTAGATAATCTTACCCAGCGCCTTGCCAAGGTCGTCAAGACCATGCGCGGCGAGGCCCGTTTGACGGAAGCGAACACGGCCGAGATGCTGCGCGAAGTGCGGCTGGCCCTGCTCGAAGCCGACGTGGCGCTGCCGGCCGTGCGCGAATTCATCGCCCGCGTCAAGGAAAAATCCATGGGCGAGGAAGTGCTGTCCTCGCTCTCGCCGGGCCAGGCCCTGGTGGGCGTGGTGCAGCGCGAACTGGCCGCCATCATGGGCGCCGACCTGGGCGAACAGGCCGCCCAGCTCAGTTTTGCCCAGCAGCCGCCCGCCATCATCCTGATGGCCGGTCTGCAAGGTGTGGGTAAGACCACCACCGTCGGCAAGCTGGCCAAGTACCTCAAGGAAGAAAAGAAGAAGAAAGTGCTGACCGTGTCGGCCGACGTCTACCGTCCGGCCGCCATCGCCCAGCTGCAATCGGTGAGCGGCCAGGTGGGCGCCGACTTCTTCCCATCCACGGCGGCCGACAAGCCGGTCGACATCGCGCTGGCCGCGCTGGACTGGGCCAAGAAGCATTACCACGACGTGCTGATCATCGACACGGCCGGCCGCCTCGGCATCGATGAAGAGATGATGCGCGAGATCGCCGCCATCCACGGCGCCGTCAAGCCGATCGAAACCCTGTTCGTGGTCGACGCCATGCTGGGCCAGGACGCCATCAACACGGCCAAGGCCTTCAACGACGCCCTGCCCCTGACCGGCATCGTGCTCACCAAGCTCGACGGCGACTCGCGCGGCGGCGCGGCCCTGTCGGTACGCCACATCACGGGCAAGCCCATCAAGTTCGCCGGCGTGTCCGAAAAGCTCGACGGGCTGGAAGCGTTCGACCCGCAGCGCATGGCCAACCGCATCCTGGGCATGGGCGACATCCTGGCCCTGGTCGAGGAAGCGCGCAAGGGCGTGGACGCCAAGGCGGCGGCCGACCTGGCGCAGAAGATCAAGGTCGGCGGCAAGTTCGACATGAACGACTTCAAGGCCCAGCTGGGCCAGATGAAGAAGATGGGCGGCATGGCCAGCCTGGTCGACAAGCTGCCGGCCCAGTTCCAGCAGGCGGCCGGCAACGCCAACATGGACCAGGCCGACAAGCAGGTGCGGCGCATGGTGGGCATCATCGACTCGATGACGCCGCAGGAACGGGCCAAGCCGGAACTGATCAAGGCCACCCGCAAGCGCCGCATCGCCGCCGGCGCCGGGGTCCAGGTGCAGGAAGTGAACCGCATGCTGACCCAGTTCGAGCAGATGCAGACCATGATGAAAAAACTGTCGGGCGGCGGCATGATGAAGATGATGCGCTCGATGAAAGGCATGATGCCGGGCCTGCGCTAAGCGCTTTTCCGCCCCCGTCGGCCGCTCCCTGGCACCGCCTGCGCGCCCCGCGCCAGGCGGTGTTTTTACGTGCAAACTTCCGGTGGTTTGCCCCTGGACGGTGCAGGGGCGGGCCCGGGCCCTGATTTACGTGGTGTTTCCGGGAAAAAACGCGAAAAACACTTGCATCCCCGGTAAATCCCCACCAATATTAGCCGTGCGATCAATTGCGCAATTTTCCATGTGTTCGTTAAGGAGGCTCGAAGATGGCAACAGCCAAAAAAACCCCAGCAGCAGCACCAGCCAAGAAAGCGGTGGCCGCCAAGCCCGCCGCCGTGAAAAAAGCAGCACCCGCAGCCAAGAAAGAGGCCGCACCGGCCGCACCGCGCAAACCGAACGCCGCTTTCATGAAGGCCATGACGCCTTCGGCCGTGCTGGCCGCCGTGGTCGGCGCCACCCCATTGCCGCGCACTGAAGTGACCAAGAAAGTGTGGGATTACATCAAGAAGCTCGACCTGCAGGATCCGGCCAACCGCCGCATGATCAATGCCGACGACAAGCTGAAGGCAGTATTCGGCGGCAAAGCCCAGGTGTCCATGTTCGAGATGACCAAGCTGATCTCCGACCACCTGAAATAAGCATTCCCGGCTGTCCGAGCCGAACGAACCGCCCCGCGCCCCACCGCCCGGGGCGTTTTTTTTGCCCCGCCGTCAGCCGCAAAAAATGGGGACGTACCCCATTTCCTGAAAAATGGGGACGTACCCCAATTCCCATACCCCATTTCCCACAGTTTTTCAGCCCGGCAGTCCAGCGAAAAAGAGGTACAAAAAAGGGGTACGTCCCCATTATCAAAAAAAGGGGTACGTCCCCATTTTTTGGGGCGCTAGAGGGGGGCTTTGAACTTCCAGTTGTTCCACGCCGACAGCACGGCGTTCGGGTATTCGGGACGGCCACGGCTGCCGTTGTAGCGGCCCAGCGCCAGGTAGAGGTTGCCCGCTTCCATGTCCAGGTACATGCGCAAAATGGCGCAGCCGTAGCGCAGGTTGGTCTGCATGTTGAACAGGGCGCTGCGGTTGCGGTCGCCGATCACGTTGGTCCAGAACGGCATCACCTGCATGTAGCCGCGCGCCCCCACCATCGATACGGCATATTTGCGATAGGCCGATTCCACCTGGATCAGGCCCAGCACGAGGCCGGGGTCGAGACCGGCCCGGTGCGCTTCGTACCACGCCGTTTCCAGGAATTCCGTGCGCAGCTGCGGGTCCGGCAGGCGCCGCGCCAGCCGGGCCGACATCTGCGTCAGCCATCCCTGGTAGCGCTGTTCGTCGGCCGGATTGCGGAACGTGGGCTTGGGCGGACGCGCGTCGAGGATGGCGTTCGACAACGCCACCCGCACGGCGTCGGCCAGCGCTTCTTCCTTCTGGCTGCCGGCGTGGACGTTGGGGCCCTGCAGGGCGCCCGTCGCCAGCGCCAGCCCCATCAGCCAGCGCTGGGGCCGGGCCCACCAGCGGCGCCGGTCGGCGCTGGCTACCGCGCTGTGTGCAGTCAGGATGTCCACGATCAGGCGGCCAGCTTGCCCTTGATGAAGGTGATGATGTCGGCCAGCGGCACGGCCGTCGCCTCGGTATCGCGCCGGCCCTGGTATTCCAGGTTGCCTTCCTTCAGGCCACGCTCGCCGATCACGACCCGGTGCGGCACGCCCACCAGTTCCCAGTCGGCGAACATGGCGCCCGGACGCAGGCCGCGGTCGTCGACGATGACGTCGATGCCGGCCGCCAGCGCCTGCGCGTACAGCTGCTCCGTTTCCGCCTTGACCAGCTCGCTGCGCTCCATGCCCATCGGGCACAGCACCAGTTCGAACGGGGCCAGCGCCGTCGGCCAGATGATGCCCTTGTCGTCGAAGTTCTGCTCGATGGCCGCGCCCAGGATGCGGGTGATGCCGATGCCATAGCAGCCCATCTGCAGCGGAGCCGGCTTGCCGTTCTCGTCGAGGAAAGTGGCTTTCATGCTTTCCGAGTAGGCCGTACCGAGCTGGAAGACGTGGCCCACTTCGATGCCCCGTTCAATGGCCAGCACGCCCTTGCCGTCCGGCGAGGCGTCGCCTTCGACCACGTTGCGCAGGTCGGCCACCAGGGTGGGCTCGGCCATGTCGCGGCCCCAGTTGGCGCCCGTGTAGTGGAAGCCGGCGTCGTTGGCGCCGCACACGAAGTCGGCCATGTTGGCCACGGTGCGGTCGGCCACCACGGTGACGGGGGCTTTGGTGCCGATGGGGCCCAGGTAGCCGGGCACGCAGCCGTATACTTCCAGGATTTCCGCTTCCGTCGAGAAGCGGTGGGCGGCCAGGCCGGGCACCTTGCCCACCTTGACTTCGTTCAGTTCATGGTCGCCGCGCAGCAGCAGCATGAAGTACTGCGGCGTGACTTTGCCGTCCTGCTCATGGTCCACGGTCAGGGCGATGGTCTTGACGGTGTGCGCCAGCGGCAGGCCCAGCAGGTCGGCCACCTGTTCGCACTTGGTGGCGTCGGGCGTGGCCGTCTTGACCAGGGCGGCCGCGGCGGCGGGACGGGCGGCGGCCAGCGGCAGCGCTTCCGCCGCTTCCATGTTGGCCGCGTAGTCGGAGGTAGGGCAGTAGACGATGGCGTCTTCGCCGGTGCTGGCGATGACGTGGAATTCGTGCGAACCGGTGCCGCCGATGGCGCCGTTGTCGGCCGCCACGGCGCGGAACTTGAGGCCGAAGCGGTGGAAGATCCGGGTGTAGGCGTCATACATGACCTTGTACGACGCTTGCATGCCGGCCAGGTCGCGGTCGAAGGAATAGGCATCCTTCATGGTGAACTCGCGCCCGCGCATCAGGCCGAAACGGGGACGGCGCTCGTCGCGGAACTTGGTCTGGATGTGGTAAAAATTCAACGGCAGTTGACGGTAGGATTTGATTTCCGAACGGACAACATCGGTGATCACTTCCTCGGACGTGGGCTGGATGGCGAAGTCGCGGCCATGGCGGTCCTTGACGCGCATCAGTTCCGGACCCATCTTGTCCCAGCGGCCCGTTTCCTGCCACAGCTCGGCCGGCTGCACCAGCGGCATCAGCAGCTCGATGGCGGCGGCGGCGTTCATCTCTTCGCGCACGATCGCTTCGACCTTGCGGATCACCCGCAGGCCCATCGGCATGTAAGTATAGATGCCCGAGCCCAGGCGTTTGATCATGCCGGCCCGCATCATCAACTGGTGGCTGACGATTTCGGCATCGGCAGGCGCTTCTTTAAGCGTGGAAATAAAAAATCGGGAGGCGCGCATAACGGTGAATTCTTTTTAAAAAGAGAGGGTTATAATCAACCTAATTTTAAAGGATTAGCTGGCTGATGCGTCCATACTTTATACAAATGCGTTCAATTGATGGCGTTCCGGTCGTTTTCGTACCCCGAAAACGGTGCCGGCGCGCGGATTTGTGGGCAAAAATGTAAGCCGGACGCGCAGTCGCAGAAAGTTTTGAGGTGCAACATGCTCGATCGTGAAGGGTTTCGGCCCAACGTCGGCATCATCCTGCTCAACGCCCATAACGAGGTGTGGTGGGGCAAGCGGGTGCGCGAGCACTCATGGCAATTTCCGCAGGGCGGCATCAAATACGGGGAAACGCCGGAACAGGCGATGTACCGGGAGCTGGAAGAGGAGATCGGGTTAAGGCAGGAGCACGTCAAGATCGTCGGCCGCACGCGCGACTGGCTGCGCTACGAAGTGCCCGACCACTTCATCAAGCGGGAAATCCGCGGCCACTACCGGGGCCAGAAGCAGATTTGGTTCCTGTTGCGCATGTGCGCGCGCGACAACGACGTCAACCTGCGCCTGACCGACCACCCCGAATTCGACGCCTGGCGCTGGCATGAGTACTGGGTGCCGCTGGACGTGGTGATCGAATTCAAGCGGGAAGTGTATCAGCGCGCCCTGCAGGAACTGTCGCGCTTCCTGACCTGGCCGGCCCATGGCAATGGCCACCACCGCCACACGTCGCGCTACTTGCGCCAGCCGCACGCGCCCCGTCCGGCGCCGGAAGCGGCGCCTTGCGGGGAAGGCCAGCCTGCCGCCGACACCCAGCAACCGGGGACGCGCCAGCCGCAGCCGGCTGCCGTAGCGGTGCCGACCTCACCGGCAGCCATGCCACTGGCAGTGCCGGCGGAAGCCGGGGATGTGGTCAAGACCGGCAGCTGACGGCCATGTCAGCTGCACCCTGCCCCGTCACACGATGCGGCACGCCTCGTCGAACGCCAGCCGCGGCGCGCGCGGGCGCAGCCGGGCCGGGTCGCCATAACCGAGGCTGCACACGAAGTTGACCCGCACCGTGCTGCCGGCGAAGAAGGCGGCGTTGACCTGGTCGGCATCGAAGCCGGACATGGGGCCGCAATCGAGGCCGATGGCACGCGCCGCCATGATCAGGTAGGCGCCCTGCAGCGAGGCGTTGCGAAACGCCGTGTCCCGTATCAGCGCGTCGTTGCCGACAAACCAGGCGCGGGCGTCGACGGCCGGCGACAGCTGGGGCAGCTTTTCATAAAATGCCAGGTCCATGCCGATGATGACGGTGACGGGCGCCTGCGCCGTCTTGGCCGCGTTACCGGGCGCCATACAGGCGGCCAGCCTGGCCTTCTGCTCGGCCGACTTGACGAACACGAAGCGCGCCGGCGAACTGTTGGCCGAGGTGGGCGCCCACTTGAGCAGGTCGAACAGCAGTTCGAGCTGGGCATCGGTGACCTCGCGCGGCTGCCAGCCATTGTGGGTGCGGGCGGCGTAGAACAGGGTGTCGAGGGCGATATCGTTCAGCATGAAGGCTCCGGTCAGGTGGCGGGCCGGCTGGCCCGCGTCGGTGCCAGCGTACACATTTTGCGCAGCAGGTACAATGGCGGCTGGCTGTTCCCTCCCCCGATACCACTTATGTTCAATCCCTCATCCGACGACGTGCGCCGCTTCTTCTGCGAAACGTTCCGCAAGCAGCGCGCCAACGACATCCTCAGCCCCATCGAAGCGATGGCGGCCGACTGGATACGCCACCATCCTGAATACGAGACCATCCTGGGCGACGTCGAGTCGGCGCTGGCGCGCGACTTCAGCGTCGACAGCGGCCAGACCAATCCCTTCCTGCACCTGTCCATGCACCTGTCGATCGACGAGCAGATCTCGATCGACCAGCCGCCCGGCATCCGCGACGCCGCCACGGCCCTGACCCTGCGCCTCGATTCGTCCCACGAGGCGCACCACCAGATCATGGAATGCCTGGGCGAGATGATCTGGACCGCCCAGCGCTCGGGCCTGCCGCTGGACGGCGAGGCCTACGTGGAGAGCGTGCGGCGCCGCCTCAAGTAAAGTCCCGCCCACGCAAAAAAGCCACGACGAGCGTGGCTTTTTTTGTTTGCGGCGGCGCTCAGGCTTAGCGCTGCGGCGTGGACAGCGAACCTGGCAGGCTGTGCAGATAAGCGGCCAGGTCCTTGATGTCCTGGTTGCTGAGCGGCTTGACCTGGCCCGCCATGATGGCGTTGCCGCGGCCGTTGGCGCCGTCGCCGCGCTTGTAGGCGGTCAGCGCGTGTTCCAGGTAATCCTTGTGCTGGCCGGCCAGCTTGGGATAGCTGGGGTCGATCGGGGTGTTGAAATCCTTGCCGTGGCAAGCGAAGCAGCTGTATTTTTCCGTCAGGGCCTTGCCGGCATCGAGATTGCCGCTGGCGACAGCGGACAGCGAGACGGCGGAGCAGAACAGGGCGGTGATCAGTTTTTTCATCGGTTCAGTCCTTATTTCGCCGTCGTTTGCTGGGAATAGTATGCTGCCACGTCCGCGATGTCCTGGTCCGACAGGCTGGCCGCGATGCCCTTCATGGAAGGATGCTTGCGCTCGCCCTTCTGATAGCCCTTGAGCGCGTTCTCGATGTACTTGGCCGACTGGCCACCAATCATGGGCACCTGAAACACTTCGGGGAAGGTCGCCTTGTAGCCCGGGATGCCGTGGCAGCCGATGCACATTTCAATCTTGGCGGGAGCGGCCTTGGCGTTCCCTACGATGTCGGCCGCAAAAGCGGCGTGGGCGAATCCTGCAAGCACGAGAAGTGCGTAGATTTTTTTCATGGTGTGGTGGCTAAGTAATCAGTGGTCATCGGATACAGCCCAAGCGCAAATCTTAACTTTTGCGCTATCAATCAGCGATTCTAACTCAAGAATGTTTCCATCGTCTATCAAGAATCATGGACAAACGGGCCAAGTTTCGCTAGGCGTGGCGCATTGTTCCCAGCGCGCTCCGAGGGCGGCCTCTAGCGAACTGTCTTATACTGGAGCGGTTTGCCGCATCCCTTCCCTTTTCTACAGTGAGACCGTACCCCATGCACGCTAACCAAGGACCAGCCCCACGCTTCCAGGGTTCCGACAACTACGTTGCCACCAACGACTTGAAACTGGCCGTCAACGCGGCGCTGACGCTGCAACGCCCGCTGCTGATCAAGGGCGAGCCGGGCACCGGCAAGACCATGCTGGCCGAGGAAGTGGCGGCCGCGCTCAACATGCCGCTGATGCAGTGGCACATCAAGTCCACTACCAAGGCCCAGCAAGGCCTGTACGAATACGACGCCGTGTCGCGCCTGCGCGACTCGCAGCTGGGCGACGAGCGCGTGCGCGACATCCACAACTACATCGTCAAGGGCGTGCTGTGGCAAGCGTTCACGGCGCCCGAGCCGGTGGTGTTGCTGATCGACGAGATCGACAAAGCCGACATCGAATTCCCCAACGACCTGCTGCGCGAACTGGACCGCATGGAGTTCTACGTCTACGAGACGCGCGAGATGGTGGTGGCCAAGCACCGCCCGCTCGTCATCATCACCTCCAACAACGAGAAGGAATTGCCGGACGCCTTCCTGCGCCGCTGCTTCTTCCACTACATTAAGTTCCCCGACCGCGACACGATGGAGCAGATTGTGGCCGTGCACTACCCCAACCTGAAGAAGGAACTGCTGGCCCAGGCCCTGCAGACCTTCTACCAAGTGCGCGACGTGCAGGGCCTGAAGAAGAAGCCATCCACTTCCGAGTTCCTGGACTGGCTCAAGCTGCTGCTGGCCGAGGACATTCCGGCCGAAGCCCTGCGCAGCCAGGACGCCAAGGCCATCGTGCCGCCGCTGCATGGCGCCCTGCTCAAGAACGAGCAGGACATCCACCTGTTCGAGCGCCTGGTGTTCATGGCCAGGACCAACCGCTGATGAACGCGGCACTGCAAGCCCCCATCCCCGTCACGCTGGAATGGAACGGGGTGCGGCTCGAACCGCTGGCCATGCACCACGCCGACGGCCTGCGCGCGGCCGCCGCCGACGGCGAGCTGTGGCAGCTGCGCATCACCTCGGTGCCGGCGCCGGAGGAGACGGAGGCCTACATCGAACGCGCCATCGCCATGCGCCCTTCCCGGCTGGCGTTCGCCGTGATCGACGCGGTCAGCGGCGCCGTGATGGGCACCACCAGCTTCCACGACATCGTGCCGGAACTGGACCGGGCCGAAATCGGCTACACCTGGTATGCGCGCAGCCGCCAGCGCAGCCACGTCAACACCACCTGCAAGCTGCTGCTGCTGGGCCACGCGTTCGACACGCTGGGCTGCGCCGTGGTCGGCCTGCGCACCGATAACTTCAACCACACGTCGCAGCGCGCCATCGAACGCCTGGGCGCCAGGCGCGACGGCGTGCTGCGCCACCACGCGCTGCGCCGCGACGGCACCGTGCGCGACACCGTCATGTACAGCATCGTGCGCGGCGAGTGGCCGGAAATCAAAGCCCACCTGCACTACAAGCTGCAGCAGGGCGGAAAGCGCTGACATCATGCTGATCGATTTTTTCTTCACGCTCAAGGATGCCAAAATCCCCGTCACGATCAAGGAGTTTTTGACCCTGCTCGAGGCAATGCAGAAGAACGTCATCGAAGCGTCAATGGACGACTTCTATTACCTGTCGCGCCTGACGCTGGTCAAGGATGAAGCCCATTTCGACAAGTTCGACCGCGCCTTCGCCCAGTACTTCAAGGGCATCAACGCCGCCTTCGAGAGCAACAGCGCCATCCCGCTCGACTGGCTGGTCAAGCGCATGCAGCGCGAGCTGAGCGAGGAACAGAAGGCCCAGCTGGAAAAATTCGGCTACGACAAGCTGATGGACCGGCTGGCCGAACTGCTGAAGGAACAGAAGGAGCGCCACGAAGGCGGCAGCAAGTGGATAGGCACGGGCGGCACCTCCCCGTTCGGCAACGGCGGCACCAACCCGGAAGGGGTGCGCATCGGCGGCAAGGGCGGCAACCGCACCGCCGTCAAGGTGTGGGAAGCGCGCGCCTACAAGGACTACGACGGCGAACGCGAACTGGGCACGCGCAACATCAAGGTGGCGCTGCGCCGGCTGCGCAAGTTCGCCCGCGAAGGGGCCGAGGAGGAACTGGCGCTCGACGCCACCATCCGCGCCACGGCCAGCAATGCCGGCTACCTCGACATCAAGATGCGCCCCGAGCGCAAGAACAAGGTCAAGGTGCTGATGCTGTTCGACGTGGGCGGCACCATGGACGACCATATCGAGCGCACGGAGGAACTGTTCTCGGCCTCCAAGACGGAGTTCAAGAACATGGAGTTCTTCTACTTCCACAACTGCGTGTACGACCACCTGTGGAAGAACAACCGGCGCCGCCATGCCGAGCGTTTTCCCACCTGGGACATCCTGCGCAAGTACCCGCCCGACACCAAGCTCATTTTCGTCGGCGACGCCACCATGAGTCCCTACGAGATTTTGCAGCCGGGCGGCTCGGTAGAGTACAACAACGAGGAAGCGGGTTCGGAATGGCTGGCCCGTTTCACCAACGCCTTCCCCAAGTTCGTCTGGCTCAATCCGGAACCGGAAGGGGTGTGGCAGTATCGGCAGTCCGTCTCCGTGATCCGCCAGTTGATGAACAACCGCATGTTCCCGCTGACGATAGAGGGGCTGGAGCGGGCCATGCGCACGCTGAGCAAATAAGGAAACGATACGGAAGCGCCGGGAAGTTGACGGCGGAATGCACGAAGGAGCGCGATCAATCCACTTGCGCTTCTTCTTCAGGCCGCTTATGGCCGGCGGCCGTCTTGCGTTTCGCTTGCACCGGCTTGATTAATAGTTCGGCAGGGATGCCCAGTCAGGTTGTTGGCGCTGGCCGTGGTTACCGTGCCGAGCGCGATGTCGCGCCCGGCCGTGAGTACGGTGGCGCCGTCCTGGCCGGCGTTGCCGATCCGCGCCGCCTGCAGCCCGATGTCGCGCCCGGCCAGCATCTGCAGCGTGCCGCTGCCGGTGGCGCCGTCGCCCGTCACGTACAGCGCGGCCACCCGGTCGATATTGGTGTGGCTGAAGCTGTTGCCACCCACGGCGCTGGCCGCGCTGCCGGTGGTGGTCTCGACGTGGATGTCGCGTCCGGCCGTGGCCACCAGCGCGCTGTTGGCCGCGATGGTGCCGCCGATGTTGTTCAGGTCGGTGTGCGCCGTCACGGCCACGGCGTCGCCGTGGATGCGTCCGCCCAGGTTCTGCACATTGTCGGCCGTCAGCCTGACCACGTCGCGCCCGGCGATCGCCAGCACCTTTTGCACCATGCCGTCGGCCAGTGTGACGTCCTGCTCAGCGTAAGGCTAAATGCAGGGGTGCAGAGGAGAACAATTCGTTATTTTGGTCTATCATCAAACGGGACTCGCCAGCTAGCCAATAGCGCACACAACCATGCGCCATCTTCGCTGGGCAAGGGCCAGTCTTCTAGTAATAACTCAAATTGCGCACTTGCCACGAAACAGCCGAGAAAATAGACTCCGCGATGATTTCTGTCGATCCGGATGCGTGGTCGGGCCGTTAGGACGCAACAGGTCACCTGGATAGTACTCATGTCCCAGGCATAATGTGTCGTCAATCTGAAACACCTTGGCCACCACCGCCGCCTCGATGCACCAGCGACCGAAATAACTTCCCATACTTAACGGATGCTTGACCGGATCGCCGTAGACATACCACCAAAGTTCATCTTTTCCTTTGCGGGCCAGTTCCACATACCAGTGATCGACAAATTCACACAAGAACGCGGGTTGTCGTTCCTTACTGGAGTCGATCGTTTTGAGTAATCGAGCGTAGGGTTTGGGGTGAAGAGTCGCGGTTCCAATCACCCGGTCCCGTTGCCGCGTCGCCATCACGCGGTCAAGCAGCTCATCCTGGCCGGCCGCATCGATCAGTGCTACCAAACGGTTCCACTGATCATCTGGAATGTCCAAAGTGAGGGCAAGCCCCACCAGCCAGAAACACCAGTTGTAGTGGTTCAGGTTGGCGAGGTCAAATATCCAGTCACGGCAGGTCTTCAAATGATGCGTCCTGCAGACTTCGTCGGCTAGTCGATTGGAAAGTTCCCAAGTATCAAGTAGGCCGACGAAATGCTGGCCTAATGCAGTGATCGGATCGCCTCGGGAGTAGCAGCGAAGGATTAGACGACGGTATCTTTCGGCTAAGTTAAAACAAAATTGTGGATCGTAAACTGGATTAACTGAAGGCTTGTTCAATGCCACTAAATTTTCAGCAATAAGCTTGCTATCAAAATCTATTCTATCAGTCCAGTAGGCGGGATCTCCCAATGGAGCACGAGTCATGATTTTGCTCCCGATAAATTCATCTTTGGTAACACTATTTTTGACGTATCGATTGGCTTCGGCTTACCTACAGCGTCCAACACTTGCAACTCAGTGGCGCCATCAGGTCGCGTTGTGACGACCCATGTTTCGGTACGACCGGCCTTAATTGCTGTGGTCTAATTTGCCCGGACACCTCAATAGGTGGAAAATCCACCACCTGAGGAGTTAAAGCATGACAACAAGA
>NZ_JBYSZG010000059.1:0-34185 GCF_058786935.1 Rugamonas sp. FW305-51 | reverse complement strand
CGCCCCACCCATTCCGCCCAACCACCCCGTTTCCAACGCACCCTGCTCGCCAGCGCCCTGCTGCTGGCGGCCGGCGCCGCTTACGCCCAGTCGGACGCCAACACCAGCGCGCCGGCCGAGCAGACCGTCGTGGTGCTGGGTTCCCGTTCCGCCGCCAAGACGGCGCTCGACACGTCGGCTCCGGTCGGCCTGATCAGCCTGAAGGATATGCAGACCGCCGGTCCGCTGGAACTGGGCAAGCTGCTGCAGACGCTGGACCCTTCGTTTAACTTCTCCACCACCTTCATCAGCGACGGCTCCGACATTATCCGGCCGGCCACCCTGCGCTCGCTGGGCCCGGACCAGGTGCTGGTGCTCGTCAACGGCAAGCGCCGCCACCAGCAGGCGCTGGTCAACGTGCAGCAGACCATCGGCCGCGGTTCGGCCGGTACGGACATCAACGCCATTCCGCTGGCCGCCATCCACCACATCGAAGTGCTGCGCGACGGCGCCGCCGCCCAGTACGGTTCGGACGCCATCGCCGGCGTGATCAACATCGTACTCAAGAGCCAGGTCAAGGAAACCACCGTCAGCGGCACCGTGGGCACCACCTCCGAAGGCGACGGCGACACCTATTCGGGCAGCGCCAACACCGGCTTCGCGCTGGGCCAGGACGGCGGCTTCCTGAACCTGACGGCCGAGGCGCGCAAGCGCGGCGAAACCAACCGCGCCGGCCCCGACTCGCTGCGCGTGCAAGGGCCGCCGCGGGTGACCCAGCACATCGGCGACAGCAACGCCAAGGACGGCTACCTGTGGTGGAACGCGGCCCTGCCGGTGGACAAGAACGGCGAGTTCTATGCCTTCGGCGGCCTGTCCAAGCGCAAGGGCGACGCCTACGGCTTCTTCCGCAGCCAGGGTGACGACCGCACCGTGCCGTCCGAAACCCACGCCGACGGCTACCTGCCCAACATCCACACGACGGTCAAGGACGCCTCATTCGCCTTCGGCTACCGGCGCGACCTGGCCGACGACTGGAAGGCCGACCTGTCCATCAACCATGGCGCGAGCGAGCTCGATTTCCACGAATCGAACAGTATCAACGTCAGCTACTGGTATGAGCCCATCAATCCGTCCGATCCGAACAGCGCGCTGTACCTGTCGTCGCCGCGCGAAGCGGACACGGGCAAGCTGAAATTCAACCAGACCACCATCAATGCCGACCTCAAGGGTCCGCTGAAGGTGGGCCAGGGCAGCGTGTTCCTGGCCACCGGCTTCGAATACCGGGCCGACAATTACCAGATCGAGGCGGGCGACCCCGTGTCCTACCAGTACGGCCGCACCAACAATCCGGCCATCGTGATCAAGGGCCAGAACGGCAACACGGCGCCGTCCGGCATCCAGGGCTTCCCCGGCTACACCCCGGGCACGGCCGTCGATTCGGGCCGCCACAACATCGCCTTCTATGTCGACGCCGAGCACAAGCCGGTCGACAACCTGACCCTGGCCGGCGCCGTGCGCTGGGAAAAATACTCGGACTTCGGCAGCACCACCACCGGCAAGCTGAGCGCGCGCTGGGATCCGTCCAAGCAAGTGGGCTTCCGGGCCAGCGTCTCGACCGGCTTCCGCGCCCCCAGCGTGCAGCAAGAGTTCTACAGCTCCGTGTCGACCAACCTGAACAACGGCGTGCTGACGGAAACCCTGACCGCGCGCCAGGGCAGCGCCGTGACCCAGGCCTTCGGCATCGCGCCGCTGAAAGAGGAAACCTCGACCAGCGGCAGCATGGGCATGGTGCTGCGCCCGGCCAAGAATATGTCGCTGACCATGGACGCCTACGAGATCAAGATCAAGGACCGCATCGTGTTCTCGAGCGAGATCGCGCCTGAGGCCGGCGGCGGCCCGATCGCCAACATCCTCAAGCCGCTGGGCGTGGGCCAGGCCCAGTTCTTCACCAACGCCGTCGACACCCGCACCCGCGGCCTGGACATCGTGGCCGACCACACCACGCGCTTCCCGTCGGCCACCCTGGTGCTGTCGGGCCAGCTGGGCTTCAACAAGACGGAAGTGACCAAGCGCCACTCGTCGTCGTCGGTGCTGACCGGCGAGCAGCTGTTCGACAAGTCGCAAGTGACGCTGATCGAACACGGCCAGCCGCGCAAGCACCACGTGATCGCGGCCGATGTCACCACCGGTCCGTGGAACGTGAACGTGCGCGCCAACTACTACGGCGAAGTGCAGGCCGAGAACTTCAGCCCGCTGCAAACGTGGGGTGCCAAGTGGCTGGTCGACAGCTCGGTGCGCTACGCGTTCAGCCAGCGCACCTTCCTGAGCGTGGGCGTGAACAATATGTTCAACACCCTGCCCGACCAGTGGACCAACGGCGGCAACTTCCCGAAACTGGGCTTCACCCGCTGCTGGGAAACCTGCCCGATCGGCGTGAACGGCCGCTCGATGTACGTGCGCGTCGATTCGGCATTCTAAGCATCGGCAATGCGCCGCCAGCGATGGCGGCCTGAAACGGGGTCAGGCCTTGGGGTCTGGCCCTTTTTTTATGCGCGGCCAGGACAGGTCCAACCATCATATGCGCTCCGGCACGCGTGCCCAGCGCCCTCTGGCCTGCCGCGCCTAAGGACGGCGCCTCCGCACCAACCAGGAGAAATCAAGGGGAACATCCGATCTGGCTGCCACTGCGGCCACAAACGAGACGACAGCCACCACGAAGGATAGGCCAATACCGCTGACATCGAGCATGGGCATCGTCTTCCACAAATACAGGGCAGTCAACGCGACGGACACGATACACACGATGACAGGATGATTGGCGCGAAGTAATGTCAAGATAAACAGAATGGGGACGCCGGCGGTAATCATATACTGCAGCGCCAGCCAAAAGCTGCCTTCGGGCGGTATGAGTGTCAGTCTTACAATTGTTACCAGATCCGCATTTTCCTGCACCGACCGCGCATATCCGAACAGCATGGGAGCGATCCACCAAGCCCTGAGTACACCTTGAATGGCTCGGGACAGGGCGTCTGAACAAACGATCGCAGCGCGGTGCAACCAAGTAGACTTTTTCATTGGTGACCTCACTTTTATTTCATTTTCCGCTTGCTCGCGCAATGCCTATCATTTTATTTTTTGTCAAATATTATTATTGCCATATCGGAAAATATAAGTGTGCTAATAACGCCATCGACTCGTCCTGTCGGAATACGAGCCATTTATCGCACCATATGAACCACGCTTACAAAAAATTTTCAATATTTAATTAGGAGTGACTGTAAATCCTAAATTTTTTAATATTTGAACTATACCGAGTTCACCCCTTAAATGCACGGCACCAACTGCAACAAAAATTGGCCGATTGGTTTCACCACTAAAAAACATAATTTTTTCAACCATATGCTTATTGCGCAAAGATAAATTCTTTCGCTTAATTTTCTCGAATCTATCTTTGTAATTATCCAATGGGGAGAAATATATTCTTTCTATTTCCACCGCATTTCCTTGATCCCATAATTTTTGCATATTTCCGATCGATTTATATCGATCAATAAGTGGAATAATCTCTTTATTCTCAACAACCAAACCGATAGCCAATTCGCATTTCTCATATGGCGACAAATCTTGTATTGCCTCCCAATATTCCGGATCAAGATATTCCCGATGCATCTTTGCGTTGACCGAAATTATGTGCAAATAGCGCTCTATAGGTTGGGAGAAAGCCATATTTTCACTCAGGGCGTAATTTTCGCCTATTGAACTACTTGAACTACTTGAACTACTTGAACTACTTGAACTACTTGAACTACTTGAGCCATTTGAAAAAGATAAGAATATCAGATAACTTGGCGACAGCCTTAATATTTTTGAAGATAACCGACCCCCGTAAATATCATCTATGTTGTCTATAAGATTTTCCGAGCTAGCGAGTTTCTTGCATTCTTTGTTGTTCTTTATTAAAAATCCTAGACTATCATTGGAATCGACCAAGAAATATTTTCTTGATATTAAATCTATTTCTTCTTCACTCGCATAAACTGTATGAGATTCAGTGATATATGTTCCAGAAGATTTAAAGGCTTGTAAAATCCCATCGCGAATTGGATATTGAGTTCTAAACCCCAGATGAGTGACTCCAAGTATGTATATTGTTTTATTAAATCGAGTTGCCTTCCAAAATATAGAGTCACTCTCGGGCTGCGCGACAGCTGGCATTGCAAGCAGGACAAATAGAATTTTGCTGAAAGTTATAATCATTGATTTCATGATTTTCCAATCAAGATAAAAAATGCGAAATATGAAAATATTTCCTTCATCAATCGTATTGCCAATGAGTTCTAAAGCCAAAATATTCGAAAAAGCCAGCACCTCTTGTGCCGGCTCCTCCAACGTTAATTGTCAAATAGACGCGCAGCGTGCCTTCCAAATGTATAAGATACGCATCCAATTACGCCCGCAGCGACTTTTGTCTGCCAAGTTTTATTCACTCCTGCAAGCGAGGCCATCTTGTTGGCAACATCAGCGCCATCGAAGCAATCACGGGCCATAACTGAGGTAGACCAATTTGAAGGTTGAGATATTCTGGCCGACTCAATTGGTAATGCATAGTTTCCACTATCAATGCCTGAAAATGCTCCTGACATATTGAGGCCCGCTATATCCATATAGTTTGTTCCACCGTTAAAACCATTAAAGCTTTCGTTTGACGCTCGGTTTGAGTATATGATTTTTCCACCGGAAATTGCCTGAAGTTCTTGATCGAAAATGGTACGCATGACATTACTCCTTTTTGTAAATACTTTGAAATTTCAGTAGTTGATCACAGCGGAGAAAAATGAAACTGCATGGCCGCAGCGTATTGATGAACGATGCCTCGCATTGTTGCCCCCTGCCGTAATTCCATCAGAACACTCACAGCGATAGTCCTTTCTAAAACTGAATGCCATTGATCGCTATAAATCCATTCGATGCTTTGTTATCTTGATAGATGTGACTCCGCAAAAGGAGTATTTCTGATGGATTAACATAATCAGATCAATAATTATGCAGTCAGTCATTCGAAAAAATGTTCGCCAAGCTAAACATAATTGGATGCCTTCTTTTCTTTCCTTACACATCGGGCCTAATTAACGGTCTGCGTATGATGGGAAGATCAAAATATGGCTTAGGCTTAAGCACTCTAAGGCATGGATCGACTGGAAGAAGCGGTTTTGGCAAAGGCGACCGCGGGTTCTTCGCCATGGTTACACCGCCGCTAATGCAGCAAAGTTCGTCTTGCACTATTAGCTTCATTTCATACTCCTATGGTTTGTCTTTCTACATGTTAAGAAAAATCAATGGTCTAGAAAAAAATCACCATCGTCGACATCGTGTTCCACGAAGAAGGCAGGATTGCCTTGCCCGGTTACGATAACTGCAGGATATATTTCAATTCAGACAGACATTTTGATAATTGTCAAATGGTAATTATTATTTCAAATTGGAAAACTTCCTGCCATGTCGTTTATCTGGATTTGTAGAGCAACTTCTGACGGTCGTCCATTTGATACGCGACGCTTCGCCATTGCCGGAATTGCTTGTAAATATACTCACCACGTTTCTTGCGGCAAGATGATTAGCACAAATTTGGCGATCCAATATCCATCAGGTCACAAAAACCTATGCATGAGCTTTCCCTTGGCTTGCTGAACGAGACTTTGACACTCGGCAACCAGCCCGCCCTTAGAAGAGTAGGATAAAAAACTATCAAGTTCGAGTCAGCATTTCTGATGACATGCATCAAGACAACCCAATTTCATTGCTGGCATTATTGAGATTGACCACCAGAACTATTCAACGTATTTCTTCATGAATCGACAGAGCTATGACAGCCGCTACTATCTCGACTTTTTAGTAATTGGCTTTTTCATTCATTAGATTTTTATCAATTCATAACAAGTATATTATTGGTTAATAAACAAACTTGGCATTTTGACTCTTAGTCAAAGATTATCTACCCATCGCGGTCAATGGTAATTTGATTGTGATCTATTAAAAATGAAAACATCGCTTTTCCGCCACGAAGTGCTTGATACTCGAACAAGTCAGTGGGCAGGCAATGTCGTGCTGGCTCACCCGGTTCCTCTGCGAGTTGCCGCATTGTTCAGCACATTGCTATTGGCGGCGCTAGTTCTCTTCTTGCATACAGGGGAATACGCACGCAAGGTTCATGTCGTGGGGAATCTAGTCCCAACAACAGGCGCAATAAAGGTTGTTGCACCGCAGTTCGGTCGAGTTTTGGGGGCCCGGGTCCGGGAAGGTGATGCAATTTCTACCGGCCAAGTCATGTTTGAGATAGACGCCGGACGATCTAATCAAGACGGAGATCTCGATCAACGTATCGATGGTTCCCTGGCGACGAGGCGTCAACTAATGACGCAAGAAAAGCTCTTGCAAACGCTGCAGTTACGACGACGTGAACAATCTATGCAAGCAAGACAGGCATTAAGCCAAGCCGAACTCGCTCGCCTTACCCAGGAAGGCAAATTGCAGGATGCGCGCATTGTGCGCGCGGAAGACATGTACAAACGCTACATGACCTTGCGTCAACAAGGCTTCGTGTCGGAACTTCAGTTGAGCCAAGTTGAAAATGACTACAACGAGCAACTGGCGCGACGACAGACTTTGGAACGTAATAGCCTGGCCATTCAGCGCGACTTGTTGCAATTGCAGGAGGATGCACAGGAAATCGACGGACAAATCCACTTGAACGACGCACAAACGGCCCGCAATGTGGCCAGCCTGGAGCAAGAGATGGCGGAACATCAAGGTAGAAGCCGGATTCAAGTTCTTGCACCGTGCAATGGCACAGTTACAGCCATGCCTTTCGAACCTGGCCAATCCGTGCAGGCGGGCGGAGCGCTAGCGACCATTCTTCCTGCAGGCAGCAAACTGGAAGCGCATTTATTGGTGCCGTCGCGCGCAATCGGTTTTGTAGAGACTGGTCAGCACGTCTTACTACGCCTGGCCGCCTTTCCCTATCAAAAATTTGGCTCCATCCGCGGCGTCATACAGAAGGTAGAGCGCAGTCCCATCGGCGAATCCGCCGATGCCAGTGCAGCGACAGGAAGCCAAGCAGAGCCCGTTTATAGGGTGATGGTCCAACTGGAACAACAGGCGGTAGTGGCCTACGGGAAGCAACAACCGTTCAGGGCGGGGATGACATTGGAGGCGGACATACACCAAGACCGCCGCCGCCTCATCGAATGGATAATCGACCCCATCCTCAGTTTTGCCAAGAATTCAAAGGGTTGATGCGATCCTACTCAGCCACAGACCTAAAAAGCGAATTTTCGGTCACATGGAGATATCTCACGATGAAACATCTATTTCAACTTGAGTTTGGCTCGAGACGACTTCCCATGTTGCGGCAGACAGAGGCCGCTGAGTGTGGCCTCGCTTGCCTGGCCATGGTCGCGTCATATCATGGCTTCCGTACAGATTTGCCTACGCTGCGTGGGCGTTTTTCCCTGTCATTGAAAGGCGCCAACCTTGCCCAGATTATCCGCTACGCCGATAGCTTGCAACTCAGCGCAAGGCCATTGCGCCTGGAAATGGATGAACTGAAGGACTTGAAAGTGCCCTGTCTGCTCCATTGGGATTTGAATCATTTCGTCGTACTCAAAAACGTCTGCAAAACCGGTGTTGTGATTCATGATCCAGCGGTGGGCATACGCCATCTTGACTTCGAACTGGCAGGAAACCACTTCACTGGAGTCGCGCTGGAATTGACGCCTACCGCGCACTTCAAGCCCGCCAACGCGCGCCGCCGGGTATCTTTGTTTCAGCTAATGGGAAAGGTCGATGGTCTCTGGAGCGCCATGGGACTGGTGTTTGTAATGGCCTTGGCGCTAGAGGCGTTCGCGCTCGTTTCCCCGATGTTCAATCAATGGATTGTCGATGAAGCACTGGTATCGAATGACCGCGATCTGCTCAACGTACTCGTGATCGGCTTCGCGTTGCTGCTCGTGACGCAGACGGCCATTTCGCTCGCCCGGAGCTGGTGCATGATTTACCTGTCGACGCATCTGAACCTGCAATGGGTGGCGAACGTGTTCACACATCTGCTGCGTCTTCCAGTCTCTTGGTATGAAAAACGACATCTAGGTGATGTCGTCTCACGGTTTGGCTCCGTTGGCGCCATGCAGCACACACTCACCAGCAGTTTTGTCGCAGCGATACTCGACGGTTTGATGGGCCTTGCCACGCTGGCGATGATGTTTATCTACAGCGCGTCCCTGTCGGCGGTGGTAATCGCGGCCGTAATGCTCTACGCGATGTTGCGCGCTGTGGTCTACCTTCCATTGCGAGAGGCCAGCCAGGATGGTCTGGTGTTATCGGCCAAGGAGCAGAGCTGTTTTCTTGAAACAATACGAGCCGTACGCGCCATCAAGCTATTTGGGCGGGAGCTCGACAGGCGCGGCAGGTGGCTCAACCTGATGGTAGATTCGCTCAATCGTGGTGTGCGCACGCAGCAGTTCATGCTGTGGTTCGGCACCGCCAACACCATCGTTTTCGGCCTGGAGAGTCTCCTCATTTTCTGGCTGGGTGCGCACATGGTACTCGACCGCACATTCACGGTCGGCATGCTCTTCGCGTTCTCATCATATGGCGGCCAATTCAGCGGCCGCATGTCATCCCTCATCGACAAATTCGTTGAGTTTCGAATGTTGTCGCTACACGCCGAACGCTTGGCGGACATTGTTCAGGAGCCGCCTGAAGAAGACTCGCCACATGACATCAAGGTCGATGGCCTCGTTCCCCATATTGAATTAATCGACGTCGGTTTCCGTTATGGCGACGGGGAGCAATGGGTAGTGCGTCATTTGAACATGCACATTGAGGCGGGTGAGGCGTTGGCACTAGTAGGACCTTCGGGATGCGGCAAGACGACAGTGGTCAAACTCATCCTCGGTTTGCTAACGCCACAAGAGGGCGAGATACGTTATGGCGGAGTACCAATTAAGCAGCTTGGGCATCGGGCTTATCGGTCGGCCGTCGCGGTGGTCATGCAGGACGACCAATTGCTGACCGGCTCCATGGCCGACAACATCAGCTTTTTCGATTCGGTTGCAGATCAGGAACGGATTGAGCAATGCGCCCGCTTGGCGGCCGTGCACGAAGATATAGCAGCGATGCCGATGGGGTATCACACGCTGACCGGCGATATGGGCACGACGCTGTCCGGCGGTCAAAAGCAAAGGGTGCTGCTGGCGCGCGCGCTATATAAAATGCCTAAAGTACTGGTACTGGACGAGGCGACAAGTCATCTTGATGTTGAACGGGAAATGCAAGTGAACTCTGCGGTAAGGGCCTTGGATATCACCCGTATCTGCGTGGCACACAGGCCAGAAACAATCGCGATGGCGAGGCGCGTCGTGCGTCTGAATGGCGGTGCCATTGAACATGACAGGATACAGCTGGCGGATAACTGCGCGTGACGCCGTGTCATGATCCCCCCATCCGCAGCCAGGTGCCGATACGCGCGGCAACCGCAAGGTCAGCCCATTGGGGCCGCCCCGGGTTGCATCCGGCGCCCCCCCCTTCGATAAACGCCGCCAGGTGCACCACCGCCGCCAGTCGTGGGCGTAAACAACCTGTTCAACACCCTGCCCGACCAGTGGACCAACGGCGGCAACTTCCCGAAACTGGGCTTCACCCGCTGCTGGGAAACCTGCCCGATCGGCGTGAACGGCCGCTCGATGTACGTGCGCGTCGATTCGGCGTTCTAAGCATCGGCAACGCGCCGCCAGCGATGGCGGCCTGAAACGGGGTCAGGCCTTGGGGTCTGGCCCTTTTTTTATGCGCGGCCAGGACCTGCCCCATGGCGCAAGACTTAATCTTTCTTCGACTTATAAATAATGAATATCAGGACCAACATTAACAGCATCAATATGGCGCCCTTGAGTTCTCTTGAATAATAGGGCGCCAATTCCAATCTCAAGGCAAAAATCGTATAAAGATACAACTGAGGAATGAAATATATGAAAATGCCAAAAATTAAAAATGCCAGCAAATAGGCTACTACGGTTTTCATATTTTATTTCCCCGATCAGAGTGTGCTGCCATTTCCCGCAACATGTGATTCCATCATTTTTTCATATCTATATTGATTCAAATTGAGCAGTCCTGGGAATACGCGCGGCGACCGCACGGTCAGCCCATAGACGCCGTCCCTGCTTTCATCCGGCGTCCTCCTTCGATGAACGCCGCCAGGTGCACCACCGCCGCCAGCTGCCGCACCAGGTCATCCATCCGCTCGGCCGGCACCTGCGCGTAACCGAGCATCAAACCGCGCCAGTCTTCCGCCGCGCCCAGCGCATGCGCGCTCAAGGGCCGCGCCGTGATGCCGTGCGCGCGCGCCTGGGCGCTGATGGCCACGTCGTCCAGCGCCGGATCCGTGAAGCGCAGCGCCAGGTGCATGCCGGCCGAGCCGCCATGCACGGCCGCCACCGCCCCCAGATGCCATTCCAGCGCCGCCACCAGCGCGTCGCGCCGCTGCCGGTACAGCCGCCGCATGCGGCGCAAGTGCAGCGCGAACTGGCCGCTGCGCAGGAATTCGGCCAGCGCCAGCTGCTCGGCCACCCGGCCCCGCGCCGACGACTGGGCCCGCATGGCCGCCAGCGCCGGCGCCAGGCTGCCCGGCGCCACCACGAAGCCGATGCGCAGCGAGGGGAACATGGTCTTGCTGAAGGTGCCCAGGTACAGCACGGGCGCGTCCGGCACCAGGCCCTGCATGGCCGACAGGGGCGCGCCGTCGTGCCGGAATTCGCTGTCGTAATCGTCCTCGATGATGAGGGCGCCGGCCGCGCGCGCGGCCGCGATCAGGGCCAGCCGGCGCCGCAGGCTCAACACGCTGCCGGTCGGATACTGGTGCGAGGGCGTGGTGTAGATCAGGCGCGGCGGGTGCAGCAGCCAATCCTCGGCACGCGGCGCGATGCCGTCCGCGTCGACCGCGATGGGCGCCACCCGCAGCCCCGCCGCGCGGCAGGCCGCCAGCGCGCCGCCGTAACCGGGGTCCTCCATCCACACCGTCTCGCCATGGTCGGCGCAGGCGCGCATGCACAAGTCCAGGCTGCTCTGGGTGCCGTCCGTGATGAACACCTGGCTGGCATCGCACACCACCCCGCGCGAGGCGCGCAGGTGGTCGGCGATCGCTTCGCGCAGGGCCGGCTCGCCGGCCGGATCGCCATAGTTGAGCTGGGCCGGCGTCAGGGCGCGCAGGGTGCGCTCGAGCATGCGGCGCCACAGCGTGAGGGGAAACTGGTCCAGCGCCGGCACGCCCGGCACGAAGGCGCCGGCCGCGTCCGCCTCCATGGCGCCGAAGCCGTTACCCAGCGCCTGCACCCGCTGCGCCAGCCCGGCCTGGGGCGGCGCCGGCGGCGGCGCGCTGCGGTGCTCGGGCGCCACGGCCGCCACCACCGTGCCGCGCCGGTCGCTGCTGACGAAGCCTTCGCTGGCCAGCTGTTCGTAGGCATACAGCACCGTGTTGCGGGCCACGCCCAGTTCCTCGGCCAGCGCGCGCGAAGCCACCAGCCGGGTGCCGGCGGCCAGCGTGCCGCCGCGGATGGCCGCGCGCAGGCATTCGTGCAGCAGGCGCTGGCGCGGCCAGCCGCGGTGCCGGTGCTGTTCCGTAAAACTGGCCATCAGTAGCGCGTAATCCATCCCTGGCTCCATCAAATTGAGTATTTCTGGCCCTACTTTCAGGGCCAGCGACGCATTATATTGCGTACTCAACTTTTTCTGGAATGGAGACCATGACCGCCACCGCCGCCTTGCCCACTGACCGTACCCACGTCCGCCGCGCCGCCGAGCGCGCCGACTACGAAACGGCCACCCTGCACGCCATCATCGACGCGGCCTACCTGTGCCATATCGCCTTCGCCGATGCCAAGGGCAGCCACTGCATCCCCACGGCCTGCTGGCGCATGGGCGAGCATCTGTACATCCATGGCTCGAACGGCAGCCGCCTGCTGCGCCAGCTGGTCGAACAGCAGGCCTGCGTCACCATCACCCACCTGGACGGCCTGGTGCTGGCCCGCTCCGCCTTCAACCATACGATGAACTACCGCTCGGCCATGGTCTACGGCCAGTTCGAGCCGGTGACGGCGGAGGCGGACAAGCACGCGGCCATGGAAGCGTTGATGGCCTTGCTGGCAGTGGGCCGCCAGGCCGAAGTGCGGCCCGGTAACGACAAGGAATACGCGGCCACCACGGTGCTGCGCATCGCGCTCACGGAAGCGGTGTGCAAGGTGCGCAGCGGCGGCCCGAACGACGAC
Source organism: Rugamonas sp. FW305-51 (assembly GCF_058786935.1). Taxonomy (NCBI): domain Bacteria; kingdom Pseudomonadati; phylum Pseudomonadota; class Betaproteobacteria; order Burkholderiales; family Oxalobacteraceae; genus Rugamonas; species Rugamonas sp. FW305-51. The sequence continues at coordinate 21,889 of NZ_JBYSZG010000059.1, read as the reverse complement.
GAGGAAGACCTGGCATGGCCGGCCTGGGCCGGCGTACTGCCGCTGGCCCAGGTGCGCCTGGCGCCCGTGGCCGATCCGGCCAGCACGGCGGCGACGCCCGACTATGTGCGCCGCTGGCAGACCGGCACGGTGGCCGCGGCCGGCGCCGCCTGAGGCGGGCCGGGTCCCGGGTGCCGGCAACGCGCGATGCGGGCCGGGTCCGGGCCGCCGCACTGCCAGAACTAGAAGTGGGTGAAGTGGGCCTCGTCCGGACCGCCGGCCACGGCCAGCGTGGGGCCGGGCTTGGCCGGCCGGCGCGGCGCGCCCGCCTTGAACGGAACGGGCCGGCGCGGCGCGTTGTTGCGCCGCATGGGGTCGGCCGCCGCGTACTGCTTGAACACCGCCATCAGCTGGTCCAGCTGCTCGGCCTGGGCGCTCATTTCCTCGGCCGTGGCGGCCAGTTCCTCGGAGCTGGCCGCGTTGACCTGGGTGGCCTGGCTCAGCTGGCCGACGGCGCTGTTGATCTGGCGCACCCCGGACGACTGTTCCTCGGACGCGGCCGCGATCTCCTGCACCAGGTCGGACGTCTTGCGGATGCTGGGCACCATCTGGTCGAACATCTGGCCGGCCTGCTCGGCCAGCTCGACGCTGTCGGCGGCCACCTTGCCGATTTCCTGGGCTGCCACCTGGCTGCGTTCGGCCAGCTTGCGCACCTCGGCCGCCACCACGGCGAAACCCTTGCCATGCTCGTGCGCGCGGGCCGCCTCGATGGCCGCGTTCAGGGCCAGCAGGTTGGTCTGGTAAGCGATGTCGTCGATGATGCCGATCTTGCCGGCGATCTGCTTCATGGCCGCCGCCGTGGCCTTGACCACTTCGCCGCCGCGGGCCGCGTCGTGCGCGGCCTGGGTGGCGATGCCGTCCGTGAGCCTGGCGTTCTCCGCGTTCTGGGCGATGGAGGCCGTCATCTGCTCGATCGAGGCGCTGGTTTCCTCCACCCCGGCGGCCTGCTCGCTGGCCGCCTGCGACAGCGACTGGGCCGTGGCCGTCACTTCCTGGGCCGCCGCGCCCAGCGTGCCCACCACGCCCTGCACGTCGTGCACGATGACCGACAGGCTGCGCGAAATCCACACGGCCAGCGCGCAGCCGAGCACCGCGATGACGACGTCGAACGACAGTATCCACACCTTGGCCTGGTTGGCCACGGCCGTCATGCGGGCCGAGGCGGTGCGGGTGTCGGCCGCATTCAGCTGCAGCAGCTTGTCGGCGGCGGCGGAGATGGCAGCGTCGGCGCCCTTGATGGTCTTGTCCATCTCGGCGATGGCCATGCCCTTCTCGCGCAGCGCTTCCAGCTGGGTCATGGCGTCGCCATAGGCGCGGCTGGCCGTCTGCAGGGCGTCGAGCTGCGCCAGTTCCTCGCGCCCCGGGTCGCCGGCGGCGCGGTAGGCCGCCACGCTCTTGTCGATGGCGGCCATGTCGGAACGGAATTCGGCCAGGCTGTTGCCGCCGCGCAGCATGTAATTTTTGAAGTCCTTGACCGCCTCGCCATGCCAGTTGACCACGCCCAGCACGGCGTCCTTGCGCGCCAGCGTGACGCTTTCAAAGCTGCCCCAGGTGCCCTGCAAGGTGGACAGGTTGGTGAACGCCACCAGGCCCAGCGCAATCACCAGCAACACGATCGCGCCCATGCCGAAGTGCAGCCGGGTTTCCATTTTCATCTGCTTGAGCATGTGCTACTCCTAGACGCCTGGCGGCATGCACGCGACGCGGTGAAGTTGAGGTAGCCGGCCCGGCGGCGCGGCCGCGGGCAGACGGGCGGAGCCCGCGATGGCGCTGGACGCACGGGGCCTGCAGCCTATTGTGACGGATTAAATCGCCCCAAAACTCACCAATTCTTGCCTTGCGCCGTGCAAGCGGATGGCGCCGCTCAGGCCGGCACTGCGGCCGGCGCCAGCGCGGCCATGGCGCCGATCTCGCTGGCCGACACCACGTGCTGCACATTGAGCAACAGCACGAAGCGGCCCTGCACCTTGCCTATGCCTTGCAACAGTTCGGCCCGCACCTGGGCCCCGAAGGCGGGCGCCGGTTCGATGTCGGCGGCGCCGATGTCGAGCACCGCGTTGACGGCATCGACCAGGATGCCGATCACGAACGGGCCGGTGTCCGTGTCCACCTCCACCACGATGATGCAGGTGCGCTTGCCCACCGGCGAGGGCACGCGCTCGAGCCGGCGCGCCAGGTCCATCACGGGCACGGCCATGCCGCGCAGGTTGATGACGCCGCTGATACAGGCCGGCATCTGCGGCACGGCCGTCACGCCCTCGTACTCGATGATTTCCTTGATGGCCAGGATGCCGATGGCGAACATGTCGCTGCCCAGCATGAAGGTGAGAAACTGGGCCGGGCCGGTCTCGGCCATCCCGGACGGCATGACGGACAGTGCGCTCATGGCTGCCTCCTCTCAGAACTTGACGAAGTGCGATTCATCCGGGTCGCTCATTTCGCTCATCTGGCGCGTGCCGCCGAAACCGCGGGCCAGCTTGATGGAGGCCTTGCCCGCCTTGCGCGCGGGGCCGCTCTGGTAGCGGTCGCCGCCGCTGAGCTTGAAGAACGACATGGTTTGCTGCAGCTGCTCGGCCTGGCCGCTCATTTCCTCGGCCGTGGCGGCCAGTTCCTCCGAGCTCGAGGCGTTCTGCTGGGTGGTCTGGGACAGCTGGGTGACGGCCGCGTTGATCTGGCCCACGCCGGATGACTGCTCTTCCGAGGCGGCCGTGATCTCCTGCACCAGGTTGGAAGTGCGGCGGATGTTGGGCACCATCTCGTCGAGCAGCTTGCCGGCCTTTTCCGCCAGCTCCACGCTGCTGCTGGCGACCTGCTCGATTTCCTGGGCCGCCACCTGGCTGCGCTCGGCCAGCTTGCGCACTTCGGCCGCCACCACGGCGAAGCCCTTGCCGTGCTCGCCGGCCCGGGCCGCCTCGATGGCCGCGTTCAGGGCCAGCAGATTGGTCTGGTAGGCGATGTCGTCGATGATGCTGATCTTGCGGGCGATCTGTTGCATGGCCGCCACGGTGGACTTGACGGCCTCGCCGCCCTCGGCCGCCTCCTTGGCCGCCTTGCTGGCGATGCCGTCGGTGACCTTGGCGTTTTCCGTATTCTGCGAAATGGAGGCCGTCATCTCTTCCACCGAGGCCGAAGTCTGCTCGGTGCCGGCGGCCTGCTCGCTGGCCGCCTGCGACAGGGCCTGGGCCGTGGCCGACACTTCCTCGGAGGCGCTGGCCAGCGCCTCGGCGCCGTTGTTGACTTCCTGCACCACGTGCGACAGCTTCTCGATCATGCCCTTCATGGCCGCCAGCAAGCTGGTGCTGTCGCCGGCCTTGAGCGTCACGTCGGCCGTCAGGTCGCCGTCGGCCACGCGCCGCACGATCTCGGCCGCGTAGCCGGGGTCGCCGCCGAGCTGGCGCAGGATGCCGCGCAGGATCAGCAAGCCCAGGCCCAGCAGCAGCACCAGGGCCACGGCCGAGGCCGTGTACATCTGGCCGCTGGCGCGGGCCGAGGCGGCGTCGGCCTCCTTGACGGCCTCGTCGCCATATTGCACGTTCATGTCGACCAGCTTGCCCAGCGTGGTTTCGGCCGTCGAGAAGCGGGACCGGTTGTCCACGATGGCGCGATGCAACTCCTCGAACAGGGCCTTCTTGCGGGCCGCGCCGTCGGCGCCGGCGATCTGGCCGGCAATCTGGCCGATGTGCTCATCGCCGCCCTTCCAGTCGTTCCACTCCTTGACGAACTGGTTCCACACCCGCTCCTCCTCGGGCGTCTGTGGCAACGGCTCGTAGATCTTCCAGCCCTTGTCGATGCGCGACCAGACCTCCTGCTTGTGCTTGAGGATGCCGGCCACCTCGCCCCACTGGTCCGGATAGGGCGCCAGCGCGTCGATGCCGCGGTTGGACGAACGCACGGCCGTCTGGCCCTCGTTGATCATCTGCAGCCCCAGCACGGACGGCAGGCGGTTCTTGCCCACCTCGGCCAGCATCTCGCTTTCCTTCTTCAGCCCCAGGAAGGCCACCATCATCACCGCCACCAGCGCCAGTACCGCCACCGCCAGCAAGGCGCTGATCTTGGTCTTGACCGTCATATTTGCAAACATAGCCATCCCCTCTTTTTCCGGACTTGCGTCCTGTTATAGTGTGCCGTTACCGCTGCGCGCCCGTCCGCACGGCCTTCATTGCGGGCGCATATCGTCTTCGGCCAGCGCCCGCAGGCGCCGCCGCTCAGTCCGCATCCACGTCACCAGCGCCTCGGCCGGCATGGGCCGGGCCAGCAGGTAGCCCTGCGCCAGGTCGCAGCCCAGCGCGCGCAGCAGGCGCCAATCCTCCACCGTCTCCACCCCTTCGGCCACGGTGGCCACGCCCAGCCGCTGGCCCAGCTCCAGCGCGCTTTTCAGCACCACGTGGCGGTTCGGCCACTGCGCCGCGCCGTTGACGAAGGCGCGGTCTATCTTCAGTTCCGTGAACGGGCAGCGGGCGAACTGCTGCATGGATGAATAGCCGATGCCGAAGTCGTCCATCGCCAGCCCGAAGCCCATCAGCCGCAACCGGCCCAGGTTGGTCAGCGCTTGCGACAACTGGCGCATCACGCTCGTCTCCGTCACTTCCCACACCAGGGCCGACGGCGCCACGCCGGACGCGTGCACGGCCGCCGCCAGCAAATCGACGAAGGCGCGGTCGGCCAGGTTGTCGGCCGACAGGTTGACGGCCACCGTCAGCGGCGGCAGGCCGGCCTGCTGCCACCCCGTCAGCTGGGCCAGCACCTGGCGCACCAGCGCCAGCGTGAAGTCGGCCATCAGCGCCGTCCCCTCCAGCACGGGAATGAAGTGCTGGGGCGCCAGCAAGCCGTGCACCGGGTGCTGCCAGCGCACCAGTGCCTCCAGGCCCTTCAGGTGGCCCGTCTGCATGGTCACCTTGGGCTGGTAGTGCAGCAGGAACTGGCCGGCCGCCAGCGCCCCTGCCAGCTCGTCGAGGGCGGGCAAGGCTTGCTCGGGCGGCGCGGCCTGGGGCGCGCCGGCGCGCCCGGCACGCCCCAGCAGCGCCGCCAGCGCGTCGCGCTGGACCGGCTTGAGCAGCGTGCCCAGCAGGCCGATGGCGGCGTCCTCCGAGCCCATGTTCTCGATGATCTCGAGCAGGCGCGGGTCGCGCGCGCTGACCACGATCAGGTGCTGGGCCAGGCGCCGCTCGCGCAGCTGGCAGGTCAGCTCGATGCCGTCCATGCCCGGCATCTCGAGGTCCGTCAGCACCAGGAACAGGGGCACGCCCTGCTCCGCCTCGAGCAGGCGCAGCGCCTCGTTGCCGTCGGCCGCCTCCAGGATGGCGCCGCAGCCCAGCTCGCGCAGCAAGCCCACCAGGTAGCTGCGCTGCACGGCGCTGTCGTCCACCACCATCACGCGCTGGCCCTGCCAGGGGGCGCCGGTGCGGGCGGCGGGCGCGTTCGGTTCGGCGGCGGCGGTGGCGGTCATGGCGGCGCCGTTCAGTTGCCGAAGCCGGCCAGCTGGGCCAGGATGTCGCGGTAGATCAGGTTCAGCGGCACCGACTTTTCCACCCCGCCCCGTTTGACCGCTTCCTTGGGCATGCCGTACACCACGCAGCTGGCCTCGTCCTGGGCCACGGTGCGGGCGCCGGCCTTGAGCATTTCCAGCAGGCCGGCCGCGCCGTCGTCGCCCATGCCCGTCATGATCACGCCCAGCGCGTTGGCGCCGGCGCAGCGGGCCACGGAGCGGAACAGCACGTCCACCGACGGCCGGTGCCGATTGACGAGGGGGCCGTCCACCACTTCCACGTAATACTGGGCCCCCGTGCGGCGCAGCAGCATGTGCTTGCCGCCCGGCGCGATCAGGGCCAGTCCCTGCAGCACGCGGTCGTTGTTGGCCGCCTCCTTGACCCGCACCTGGCATACGCTGTCGAGCCGGGCGGCGAAGGCGGCCGTGAATTTTTCCGGCATGTGCTGCACGATCACCATGCCGGGCGTGACGCGCGGCAGGGCCGTCAGCACTTCCTCCAGAGCCTGGGTGCCGCCGGTCGAGGTGCCGATGGCCACCACCCGCTCCGTGGTCTGCACCATGGCGCGCGTGCCCTCGACCGGCGGCAGGATCACGTCGGCGTTGAGCTTGACGGTGGGCTGGGGCGGCGCCGCGGCCCGCCCCGCCAGGCGGCGCACGTTGGCGCCGGCCGCGGCCCGCACGGCCGACACCAGCTCGTCGGCGCTGTCGTGCAGGAATTGTTTGAGGTCCAGGCGCGGCTTGGTGATGATGGCCACGGCGCCGGCGCTGAGCGCCTCGACCGAGGTCTGGGCCCCCTTCTCCGTGAGCGTGGAGCAGATCACGACGGGGGTGGGGCGCTCGGCCATGATCTTGCGCAGGAAGGTGATGCCGTCCATGCGCGGCATTTCCACGTCCAGCACGATCACGTGCGGCCACTGGCTCTTCATGCGCTCCATGGCCAGGATGGGATTGGCCACGGCATGGGTCACGGTGATGCCGGGCGCGGCGTTGAGCAACGCGCTCAGCACCTGGCGCACGACGGCCGAATCGTCGACGATCATCACTTCGATGGCACTCATGCCGGCTCCTGGTTGCGCGGGTTCGGGACGAACTCCGGCGGCACCTGGCGGCTCAGTACTTCGCCGGTGCGGATGGTGAAGATGAGCTGCCGGTGGCCTTCGCCGAACAGGCTTTCGGAAACGACGCGGATGCCGTGCTGCTGCAGCAGGGCGCGGGCGCAGTCGCCGTTCTGCAGGCCGATGTCGCGCACCCTGGCGTGGCGGGGGAACATGGCGCCGCCGCCGAAGATCTTGCCCTCGCACTGGACCAGCGGCACGCCGCGCCGGCCCAGCTCGGCCAGCAGGTAATCCATGGCGTCGACCGCGTAGGTGCCGGCGCCGGCGTCGGCCCGCTTGCGGCCCGTACCCGGCAGCAGGAAGTGCGACATGGCGCCGACGCGCAGGCGCGGATGCCACAAGGTGATGGAGACGCAGGAGCCGACCAGTGTGCGCACCCGGTATTGCTCGTCGCCGACGAAGCAGTCGCCGGGCATGAGGAAGATGTCGATGCACTTGGGCTCGGGCATGGTCAGCTCTTGCGGTAGATCGACGGCGCCACGGCCTGTACCGTGTCGCAGATATCGTTCAGGGTTTCCGAGTGGCCGATCAACAGGTGGCCGCCCGGCTTGAGCTGGTTGAGCAGGCGCGCCACCACCTGGCGCTTGGTTTCCAGGTTGAAGTAGATCATCACGTTGCGCAGGAAGATCAGGTCGAACGTGCCCAGCTTGGGCAGCGGCTCGTTCAGGTTCAGGTGCTGGAACTGGACCCGGCTGCGCAAGGCCCGTTCGATGAGCAGGGTGCCGGCCTCGCGCTGCTGGCCCTTGAGGCAGAAGCGCTTGAGGTAGGCTTGCGGCAGCTGGCTGGCCCGCTCCATCGGATAGTGGCCGCAGCGGGCCCGCTCCAGCACCCGGGTGCTGATGTCCGTGCCCAGCACTTCCCACGCGCCCTCGCCCAGCACGTCGGCCAGCACCATGGCGATGCTGTACGGTTCCTCGCCGCTGGAACAGGCCGCGCTCCACACGCGCAGCGCGCGGCCCTTGGCGCGCGCCTCCAGCGCCAGCTCGCGCAGCAGGGCGAAGTGCTTCGGTTCGCGGAAGAAATAGGTTTCGTTGGTGGTCAGCAGGTCGACCGCCACCTGCAGCTCGGACGGCTGGGCCCGGCTCTCGAGCAGGCGCAGGTAGTCGCTGTAGCTGGCCAGCTGGTAGTGGGCCAGGCGCTTGGCCAGGCGGCCGCTGACGAGGGCCTGCTTGCCGTTGGCCATGAAGATGCCGGCCGCGTCGTAGATGAAGCGCTGGAACTGGGTGAATTCGCGATCGGTGATCGTGATGAGCGACATGGTGCGGTATCCGTTGGGGCAGTCAGTTGCGGCCGGCCAGGCCCTGGCGCGCCAGCTCCACGATCTCTTCGCTGGCCAGCACGCGCTCAATGGCCAGCAAGCTGACGAAACGGCCGTTGTGCTTGCCGATCCCGGCGATGAAGTCGGGCCGGATGCGGGTGCCGAAGGCGGGCGCCGGCTCGATGTCGGCGGCGCCGATGTCGACCACGGCGTTGACGGCGTCCACCAGCATGCCCAGCACTTGCTGGCCGTTGCCGTCGGCCTCCTCCACTTCCACGATGACGATGCAGCTGCGCTTGGTGATCGGGCTGGCGGGACGGCCGAAGCGGACCGCCAGGTCCATCACGGGCACCACGGCGCCGCGCAGGTTGATCACGCCGCGCACGCAGTCGGGCATCATGGGCACGCCGGCCAGGCTGCCGTACTCGATGATTTCCTTGATGCCCAGGATGCCCACGGCGAACTGTTCCTCGCCCAGCATGAAGGTCAGGTACTGGCTGGTTGGCGGGGCCGCGCCCTGGGGCACGGCCGCCACGGCGCGGCCGGTGGCGGGGGCGGCTTGGTTGACGACTTGGTTCATGGTTCGCTCTCCGTGGATGACATTGGCGCTAGGCGACCAGCTGCGCCGCGCCCTTGCCGGTGACGGTGGCCATCAGGGCGGCCACGTCCAGGATCAGGGCCACGTCGCCGCTGCCGAGGATGGTGGAGCCGCTGATGCACTTGACTTCGCTGAACATGGGACTGAGCGGCTTGATGACGGTCTGGAACTCGCCCAGCAGGGTATCGACCACCAGCCCGGCGCGCTGGTTGCCGTACTTGAGCACGACGATGCTTTCGCGCCGGCCGGCCGCCCCTTGCAGCCGGAACAGGTCGCGCAGGCGGATGAAGGGCAGCACCTGGCCCCGCAGGTTGCAATAGTCCTGGCCCGGCTCGGCCGCGTACTCGATGCATTCCTCGATCATGTCGAGCGGAATGACGAATACGGAGCCGCCCAGCTGCACCAGGAAGCCGTCGATGATGGCCAGCGTCAGGGGCAGGCGCACGGTGACGGTGGTGCCCTGGCCGGCCACGCTGCCCACGTCGACGCTGCCGCGCAGGGCCGAGATGTTGCGCTTGACGACATCCATGCCCACCCCGCGCCCCGACAGGTTGGTGATCTTGTCGGCCGTGGAAAAGCCGGCCTCGAAGATGAGGTTGTAGATTTCGCTGTCGCTGAGCTTGCGCTCGGGCTCGACCAGGCCCCGTTCGATGGCCTTGGCCAGGATCTTTTCCTTGCGCAGGCCGCCGCCGTCGTCGCTCACTTCAATCACGATGTTGCCCGACTCGTGGAAGGCGTTCAGCTTGATCATGCCCTTGGCCGGCTTGCCGGCCGCCAGCCGCGCCTCGGCCGGCTCGATGCCGTGGTCCATGGCGTTGCGCACCAGGTGCATCAGCGGGTCGCCGATCTTTTCCACCACCGTCTTGTCCAGTTCCGCGTCCTCGCCGTCGACGATCAGGCCGATGTCCTTGCCCAGCTCGCGGGCCACGTCGTGCACCACGCGCTGGAAGCGGTTGAAGGTGGCGCCGATCTTGACCATGCGCAGCTCGAGCGCCGCGTCGCGCACTTCCTCCACCAGGTTGGACAACACGGAGGTGCATTCGAGCAGTTCGGCGTTGTGGATCTGCTGGCCGATCAGGTTGGCGCGGGCGCCGGCGATGATCAGTTCGCCCACCAGGTCGATCAGGCGGTCCAGCTTGTCCGAATCGATGCGGATCGAGCGGCTTTCCTGGGCCTTCTGCTCCGACACCTGCTTCTGCTTGGCCAGGGCGGCCTCCACCACCACCGGCGGCACGCTGCCGCCCTCGACCAGGATGCTGCCCAGCTGCTGCGGTTCGCTGCCGGCCTGCTGGTGCAGCGCGCTGTCGAGTTCGCGGGCCGTCACGCTGCCGCAGCGCACCAGGATCTCGCCCAGCCGGGCGTCCCGCTCGGGCAGGGTGCGGATCAGGTCCACATATTCCGACACCTTGCTGTGGGGCGGCAGGATGCGCAGCTCGCAATCGTCCTGCACGAACTCGAACACGGCTTCGATGGCGGCCTTGTCGGCCGTGGTGTCGAACGCGATCTCGAAGCCCAGGTAGCACAGCTCGGCGTCCATTTCCTCGGGATTGGCCGGCAGCGCGTCGGGCACGGTGGCGATGCCGACGATGGTGCCCAGCTTGGCCAGGTAGCGCAGGAAGGCGATCGGGTCCATGCCATGCTGCAGCACGCTGCGCCCGAAGCGCAGCGAGATGTGCCAGTGGTCGCGCGCATCCTGCACGGCGCCGATGCGCTCGACGGCCGGCTCCATGGTCGCCAGCGGGGCCGCCGCCTCCGGCCCGGCGGGTCCCGGCTGACCATCGGCCGCATGCACCATGTGGCGGCGCAGTTGCAGCACCAGCGCCTCGCCTTCGGGCGCGCTGTCGGGGTCGGCCTCGAGCTGGCCGGCCGCCAGCGCTTCCGTCATGCCCGACAGGAAGTCGCAGCACGACAGCAGCAGCACGATCATCTCGTCGGTGAGCACCACGCGCCCGTCGCGCACTTCGTCGAGCAAGCTTTCCACCACGTGGGTGAAGGCGACGATGTGATCCAGGCTGAACAGGCCGGCCGAGCCCTTGATGGTGTGGGCGGCGCGGAAGATGGCGTTGATGGCTTCGCCCTGGTCGCCCGCCAGGTCGACGTTGAGCAGGGCGTTTTCCATCTCTTCGAGCAGTTCGCGGCTTTCCGCGATAAACGTTTGCAGCGCTTGGTCCAGGTTCATGGCAGGCCCCCCAGGGTTAGGTGCGCGGCGTTCAGCCGGCGCTGTGGATCAGCAGGGCGTCGCCGAAAAAGCCGCCCAGGTCCAGCATCTCGAACACCTCCATCACGGCCGGGCTGTGGCCGACCAGCCGCAGTTGGCGGCCGTCGGCGGCAGCCACCTGCTTGGCCAGCATCAGCACCTGCAGGCCGGCCGTGTCCAGTTCCGTCACGCCGGCCAGGTCCACTTCCAGCAACGGGGTCTGGCGCAGCGCGTCGAGCAGCAGGGTTTTCACGTCGGCCGCGCGGTAGATCGTCAGTTCGCCATCGACGGCGAAGCGCACGGGCAAGGCAGTGGCGGATGAGGTGGACATGGCAGCTCCCGGTGGGCAAGGGACGGATCAGGACGGACGGCGGGCGGCGTCAGGCGATAGCCGTCAGGGCAGGACCAGCTTGGCCACGGCGCCCAGCAGCACCTCCGGCTTGAACGGCTTGGTGACCCAGGCCTTGGCGCCGGCCGCCTGGCCTTCGCGCTTTTTCTCGTCCTGCGACTCGGTGGTGAGCATGATGACGGGCGTGAAGCGATAGTTGGCCAGCGCCTTGAACTGCTTGACGAAGGTGATGCCGTCCATATTGGGCATGTTGACGTCGCACACGACCAGGTGGATCTTCTGGCCCGTGCACTTGGCCAGCGCGTCGACGCCGTCGCGCCCTTCGATGACGTCATAGCCGGCACCCTTGAGGGCGATGCCCACCACTTGCCGCAGCGAGGCGGAGTCGTCCACTACCATGATGGTCTTAGCCATATCGATTCCTTAGAAAAACGTGATTTCGTCGGCCGCCGCGGGCTGCTTCTGCTGGCCGGCCACGGCGCCCTGGTGGACCGCGTGTTCGTCCGCCATGGCGTAGGTCTGTTGCAACTCGGCCAGCAGGGGCGCAGCCTGCAGCGGCTCGAGCGCCTGCCCGTGTTGGTACTGGTCGCGGTTGTCGCGCAGGATGGCCGGCAGCCGCTCCATGTTCTCGCGCACATGGGTCATGACCTGGCTGACCCGGTCCTGGAACTGCAGCTGCACCAGCGCCTCGCCCACTTCGCTCTGGATGCCCATCGATTCCTGCTTGAGCAGTTCGGACGATTGCACCAGCGCGTCCGTCACCTGGCGGAATTCGCGCAGCACGGCGTCGATCATGCCTTCGGCCGACTGCATGGAGGCGTCCTCGGCCGCGCTGGACTGTTCGGCCGCGGCGCTGGCGGCCAGGATGGCGGCGCTGATCTGGCCCACCCGGTCGGCGATGTTGCGGCCCGTCTCGGCCGAGCGGTTCGACAGGTTGCGCACTTCCTGCGCCACGACGGCAAAGCCGCGCCCGGCCGGCCCGGCGCGGGCCGCCTCGATGGCCGCGTTCAGGGCCAGCAGATTGGTCTGGGCCGCGATGCTGGCCACGCCTTCGGCCATGTCGCGCAATTCGCGCGTGAACCGTTCCAGCTGCTGGATCTGTTCCAGCATGGTTTGCTTGGACGCCATGGCCGACTTCATGGAGGCCACCACGGAGCCGAGCTGGTGTTCGCTGCTGGCGAACACGTCGATGAGGGCCGAGCCGCCGCTGCCCTGCTGGTCCAGGCTCGATACGTGCAATGCGTTGTCGAGCTTGTCGACGATGCTGGAGAAGCGCCCGGCCAGGTCGGCCACCGCCTCCTCCATCTGGCTGCGCGACGATTCGATATGGCGGCACCAGATGGGCAGCACGGCGTCGCCGAACTGTTCGCGCCCGTCCAGGTAGTGGTCTATCATGCGCTGGCGTGCCGCCTCGGCCGCGCCCAAGTGGCGCGCCGCCAGCGCGCCGGCCGCCAGCAGCAGCACGGCGAACGCGATGGCGTAGCCGCCGGCGCCGCCGGCCACCAGGGTGGCCCCGGCGCCGGCCAGGGCCAGCCCCAGCGGAAGAAATGTCGTGCTGCTCAAGCCGGACAATCTATTCATTGGACCCCACCGAGAAATGGTCAGTCGGCACCGCTGCGACGCGTGGCGCCGCCGTCAAACTGTATCGCAAAACGCGGCTCCGATGCTCATAAGTTTTAAATAAAATAAGCCCCGCCGCCCGCTGGGATCGTCCAGCCGATTCCAGCCGATTCTAGCCGAGCGCGCCCGCACAGCACTTCAAATTGATTCATACGCGAAACTATTTGCTACAGGGGCAATACTCGTCTCCGCTTCCATGTTGCGAAAGCACAACTTCCGGCCGGGCCGCACGGCGGTGGACTTTTCGGGTCGCACACGGTAAATTGCCAACGTTGCTTAGTAGTCAATTCAATCGCGGCCCGCGGGCCGCACAACGCAAAGGGATATACATGAAACAATATGGCGCGGAATTTTTTGGAACCTTCTGGCTCGTGCTGGGCGGCTGCGGCAGCGCCGTGCTGGCGGCGGCCTTCCCCGGCGTGGGCATCGGCCTGCTGGGCGTGTCGCTGGCGTTCGGCCTGACGGTGCTGACCATGGCCTATGCCATCGGCCATATTTCCGGCTGCCACCTCAATCCGGCCGTCTCCATCGGCCTGTGGGCGGGCGGGCGCTTCCCGGCCGCCAAGCTGCTGCCCTACATCGTGGCCCAGGTGCTGGGCGCGATCGCGGCCGGCGGCGTGCTGTACCTGATCGCCAGCGGCAAGAGCGGCTTTGAACTGGCCGCCGGTTTCGCCTCGAACGGCTACGGCGCCCACTCGCCGGGCGGCTACTCGCTGACGGCCGCCCTGGTGACGGAAGTGGTGATGACGATGATGTTCCTGCTCATTATCCTGGGCGCAACGGACCCGCGTGCCCCGGCCGGCTTCGCGCCGCTGCCGATCGGCCTGGGCCTGACCCTGATCCACCTGATCAGCATCCCCGTCACCAACACCTCCGTCAATCCAGCCCGCAGCACGGGCGTGGCCCTGTACGTGGGCGACTGGGCCACCAGCCAGCTGTGGCTGTTCTGGGTGGCGCCGATCGCCGGCGCCCTGCTGGGCGCGGCCATCTACCGCCTGATCGGCAGCAAGGACTAAGCGAACGCGGGCGCGGCGGCGGTGGCCTGACGGGCGCCGCCGCCGTGGCCTGCTGCTTGCCACCCGCCGCCTGCCGCGCAGCGGGCCGGTCGCCCCCGGTGGCTATCTGCTATTTCCCGCTACTCCCGACTACTTCCAGCCATTCCCTGCGATTCCCCGCTATCTCGCACTAATTTCAGCGGAATCCCCTATTTTCAGCCTCCCGACGCGCCTGCCGTCCCGCCCGGCCTCCCCGCGCCTGGCGCCTGGCCCGCCTGTGCCGGACCAGCAGTATAAAAATCTTCCGGCAGAACAAAATTCAGATACTTTAAGTTTGAAGTAAAATTACAGGATCAGAGCAGTTTTGCAACACAATTTGCAAGCAGGCAATTGAGTTCGCCGCCGCCTTCCTTTATATTGCTTAACAGGCTCATCCACCGGAAACCAGAAGGCAAGTCCCCAGAACGCACCCGTCCATATCCCCCCACCCGCCCGGCGCCGCCGGGGCCACGCTGCCGCGCCGTGCGCGAACGTCCGCACGTCCCTGGCCGCTCATTCACCATTCTTAGCGCCCGCATCGCCGGGCACAACAAGCACAGCCATGAAACACGGATTCCTGCAACAACGAGAGAAATACAAGGCGCAAGTGATGCGCTATTACGGCGTCAGCGAGCAGATGTACGACGCCATCAATCAGCTGATGGCGCCGCTGGCCACGCCCATCAGCGTGCGCAAGGGCGAGCTGCTGCAGCGCTGCGGCGTGGCGGCCCAGTCGTTCTACTGGATTTACAGCGGCGTGGCGCGGGCCGGCTTTGTGACGGAAGGGGGCACGGAAGTGACGCTGCGCTTCTGGACCGAGGGCGACACGGTGGCCTCCCATGAAGACTTGCTGCGCGCGCGAGACGGCTTGCCGGCCCGCCAGTTCGTCGTGGCCGAGACGGCGCTGCACGGCTTCCGCCTCGAATGGGCCGACCTGGGCCGCATGGCCGAGGAGCACGAGGTGGTGCGCGCCTATTATGTGAAGGTGTCCGAGGCCAGCATCCTGCGCCAGGGACGGCGCATCTACACCAGCAGCGCCGCCTCGGCCCAGGCCCGGCTGGCGGCGTTCCGCGACGAGTATCCGGGACTGGAGGCGCGCGTGTCGCAAAAGGTGGTGGCGTCCTTCCTCGGTATCACGCCCCAGTACATGTCGCAGCTGCTGCGGCACGACACGCCGGAAAAAGTGGCGTAACGACGGTAACCAACAAGCTAAGCAACAAGCTGGCAAACGACAACGGCGCTCAAGTGAGCGCCGTTGCATTTTTGTAGCCTGACTACTTCGGCCTGTTTACTTCTTCAGGCCCGTGATCTTGTTGTTGCCGTCCACGAAGACGATCTTCGGCTCGTAGTCGGCGATCTGCGCTTCCGTCATCGGCGCGTAGGTGCAGATGATGAGCAGGTCGCCCAACTGGGCGCGCCGCGCGGCCGCACCGTTGAGCGAAATTTCGCCGCTGCCGCGCAGGCCGGGAATGGCGTAGGTGGCGAAACGCTCGCCATTGTTGACGTTGTACAGCTCGATCTTCTCGTTAGGCCAGATATCGGCCGCATCCAGCAGATCCTGGTCGATACCGCAGGAACCTTCGTAGTGGAGGTCCGCTTGCGTGACCGTGACCCGGTGCAGCTTGGCACGCAGCATAACTCGTTGCATAGACATCACTTCATCCTTCGTTAAATGGGGGTTCAAGGCTTGCCTCAAAGCAATCCCGACGGCCGGATGGCCCGCCGGCCGGACTCGAGGACCGTTCCGCCTTGATGCGTGGTCGCAATCGTACCACTACTGCAGCCGACCCGTCCCATTTCCACCCCGCCGGGGGCGACAGCGGGCGGTGCTTATGGCATATTGCAAGTTGGAAAAAGCTGGCGCGCCGCACCGTGTGGCGGAACGGCCGGCCGCAGGGAGTGTTGTGCATGAGACTGACCCGCTTGTTTGCCGTATCGATGGCCGTGCTGGCCTTGCTGGTGGGCGCCATGTTGAGCCGGATACTGTGGGGCGAATGGAACAATTACCGCGCCGCGCGCGGCGGCCTGCACGCGCTGCTGCTGGTGCAGCGCGGCATGGTGGCGGCCGAGAAGCTGTCGTTCGAACGGGGGCCCGTCAACGCCGTGCTGGGCGACGCCGTGCCGCCCGACCCGGCCAAGCGGGCGCGCCTGGCTGCGGCCCGCGCCGCCAGCGACCAGGCCCTGGCCCAGCTGCAGCAAGCGCTGGCGCAGCAGCCGGCCCCCACGGCCGGCGTGGCCGGGGCGGCCAGCCAGCTGGCGCTGCAACTGGCGGCGGCCCGGCAGGCCGTCGATGCCGTGGCCGCCCGCGCGCCGGCCGAGCGCACGCCGCAACGGCTGACGGGCGCCGTGGAACAGATGTTCGCCCTGATCCCCGTGGTGCTGGACGATGTGACGGCCTACGCGGGCGCGGCCGAACAAGCTTATCCCAACCTGGCCAAGATCCTGATGAAGGCCCGCTTCGCCGTCGAGCTGCGCGAATATGCGGGGCGGCTCGGTTCGCGCCTGACGGTGGCGCTGGCCTCGGGCCAGCCGCTGGCCGAGACGGAGCACACCCAGATCCAGTTCCTGCGCGGCCAGATCGAGCAGCTGCGCCACCTGATCATCATGTCCACCAGCGCCATCGACCGCGACCCGCGGGTGCTGGCGGCGCTGCGCCGGATGGACGACAGCTATTTCAGCAACGGCCTGGCGCTGGTGTCGGGCGTCGAGCGCGACAGCCGGGCGCACCAGCCCTACGGCATGGACACGGCCCAGTTCGCGCAGCGCTACGTACCATTCATGACGCCCATCCTCGCCGTGCGCGACGTGCTGCTGGAAGCGGCGCTGGACCAGGCCCGGCAGGACTACGACGCGGCCCAGCGCGAACTGCTGCTGGCCTGCCTGACGGGCGGCGCCATCCTGCTGGCGCTGACGCTGCTGATGACCATCGTCCAGTTGCGGGTAGTGGCGCCACTGGCGCGGGCCACGGGCGCCATCGTCAGGCTGGGCAACGGCGACTTTTCCGTCGGCGTGCACGGCTCGGCGCGCCAGGACGAGATCGGCGACCTGCTGCGCGCGCTGGCCCATCTGCGCACGGCCAGCATGGAGAAACTGCGGCTCGAACATGAACGCCAGGGCTTGATCGACGAACTGCGCCTGCGCGCCGACACCGACTACCTGACGGGCATCCTGAACCGGCGCGCCTTCACGTCGGCCGGCAACCAGCGGCTGCGGCGCGCGCGCGAGCACCGGCTGTCGCTGGCCGTGATCCTGTTCGACGTGGACCGCTTCAAGGCCGTCAACGATAGCCACGGCCACGACGCAGGCGACCAGGTGCTGATCCGCATCGCCGCGCTGGCGCGCGAGGAATTGCGCGACGGCGAGATCCTGGCCCGCTACGGCGGCGAGGAATTCGTCATCATGCCGGCCTTCTGCGACCTGCAGGCGGCAACGGCCGTGGCCGAGCGCATGCGGCGCGCCATCGAGACCGCGCCGCTGACACTGGCCAACGGCCACGTGCTGCATGTGACGGCCAGCTTCGGAGTGGCCGCCTCGGAGGGGCCGCACCAGGCGCTCGACAGCCTGTTCCACGCGGCCGACCTGGCGCTGTACCGCGCCAAGCACCAGGGCCGCAACCGGGTCGAGTACCAGGCCACCTGAACCGCAGCGGCCGCGCCGGCGCCACCGGCCGCTGTGGCCACGGTGGTCACTGTGGACGCGGTGGCCGCGACGGCTGCGATGAGGGCAATCGATGCGCAGGCAGCCACGCAATGCAGCGCTGCCTTGGCGGCCTTAACTGCCCGCCTTGCCCTTGGCAGCCTTGGGCGGCTTGACGGGCTTGAACTCCAGGTCGGCGAAGTCGAAGCTGAAGTCCGTCTCGCTCGAGACGGGCGCCATCTTCATGCGCTCGATGCTGCCGTCCGGGTTGAGCGCGAAGGTGACGTAGGCGTCGGCGTTGAGGTGGCGGGCTTGCCAGCGCACGATGAAGGTGTCGTGCTGGAAGTGTTCAAGTTCCCCCGTCAGGTCCGGCGACCGGCTGAAGCTGAGCACATGTTTGCCGCCTTGCGCGCGGATGGTCACGCTGCCGTACCACGGGTCGCGGTACTCGCCGTCGTAGGCCGCCAGCGGCAGCGACGGCGCCGAGCCCTCCGCCCGCGCCGCCACCGCCTGGCCCTGGCGCGCCAGTTCCTCGCGGTGGCTGCGCGCCTCGTCTTCCGCATACAGCCGTATCCAGTCGCGGGCCGGCACGTGCAGGTAGTGGTCCAGGATGCGCCACTGCAGGGCCGTCATGAGCGGGCTGTTCTCGGCGTTGGTCAGGATGGCGATGCCCAGCTTTTCCTCCGGCACCAGCAGCACGCGCGAATAGAAGCCCTGCAGCGCGCCGCCGTGCAGCGCCAGCTTGCGGCCCTGGTAGTCGCGCAGGTTGAAGCCCAGGCCGTAGCCGGCGAAGTTGGGACGGGTGGCGGCCAGCGCCGGCGGCGGTTCGCTGATCTTCATCGGCGTATATTCCGTCCACAGCTCGCGGGCCCGCTCGGCGCTGAACAGCTGGCGCCCGTCCGGCAGCTTGCCGCCGGCCAGCAGCAGATTCATCCAGCGCGCCATGTCCTCGGCGCTGGTGTCGATGCCGACGGCGCCGGCCGCGTTCTCCACCAGCATGGGCGCCACTACGGTCTGGCGCTCGCCCACCTTGCTGTGCGGCGCCGCGTAGTTGCCGCTGGCGCCCATCTGCGCCACGCTGGTGACGGTGCCGTCCATGCCCAGCGGGGCCAGGATGCGTTCGCGTATGGCGTCGCCCCACGGCTTGCCGGCCTTGTCGGACACGATCCTGCCGGCCGCGATGTAGAGCAGGTTGTCGTAGGCGTAGCTGTTGCGGAAGCTGGTGGCCGGCTTGATGTAGCGCAGGCGGCCGATGATGTCGTCGGCGCTGAAGGTGGTGGTGGGCCACCACAGCAAATCGCCGGCACCCAGTCCCAGGCCGCTGCGGTGGGTCAGCAGGTCGCGCACCGTCATGGCGCCACTGGCGTAGGCGTCGTACATCCGGAAGCTGGGCAGATGTTCGGTGACGGGGTCTTCCCAATTGAGCTTGCCCTCGTCGACCAGCATGGCCAGCGCGGCGGCCGTGAAGGCCTTGGAATTGGAGGCCACCTCGAACAGGGTCTTGCCGTCCACGGGCGTGTGCTGGCCCAGCCGGCGCACGCCGTAGCCGCGGGCGGCCAGCAGCTGGCCGTCCTTGACGATGGCGATGGCCATGCCCGGCACGCCGAAGGTTTTCAGGGCCTGCATGGCGTCGGCGTCAAGGTCGAAGGCGGGTACGGGGTCGGCGGCGGCTGGCCTGGCCGCACCGGCAACGGCGGCAACGTCGGCGCCGGCGGCGCAGGGAATGGCGATGCTTGCGTAGGCCAGCAGCAAGGCCGCGGCGATGCGATTTTTCAGGCGCATGTCTGTCATGTTATAAACGGTTTATACGGTATATGCCGTTTCACGGCGCGAGCGGACGGTCGCGCCGGATGGCCGGTTACTTGGCCGCGAATTTCTTGTCGACGGCCGTCTGCGTGACGGGATGGTAGCGTTCGCGTGCCTTGGCGTACAGGGCCTGGGCCCAGGCCCGGTCGTCCGGACGCTGCAGCATCGCCGCATACAGAGGCACGACGAATTTCTGGCGTCCCACGCTCATCAGAAAGGCTTGCAGCGGCTCGCGCACGCCGTAGCCGGCCTTGATGGAGCTGAGCAGGAAGCGGTAGGCGATTTCATTGTTGCCGCTCTTGCCCAGGCCGAACGCCTGGTCCAGTTCGCGCATCTGGGCCGCGCTGGCCTTGCCGTCGATATCGTTCAGGAAGTGCATCCATTCGAGCGCGATCCAGTGGCGCCCGTCCAGGTGGTCGGTGGCCAGTTCGCCCCGCAGCCAGCTGCTGCGCTGGGCATCGACGGCCGCCAGCCGCGGCGACGCCACCCGCTTGGCGCTGGCCGGGATGCCCTGGCCGTACAGCCATTCGTCGAGTTCGGCCTCCGTCATCAGGCCGGGATGGCTGTCGAGCAGGTTGCGGTGCAAATAGGCGACGAACTGCTCGGTGGTGGCGGACTGGAAGGCGTGCTGGTCGAACCAGCCGCGCAGGAAGGGATCGAACACGGCGCGGCCGGCCCGCTGCTCGAGCGTGCGCAGCAGCCAGGCGCCCTTGGGATAGGCCAGTTCCTCGTCCGTGTAGGTGGCCACCGGGTTGGTGTCCGGCCCGCGCATGAGCAGGGCCTGTTTGGCGGTGGCGATGGACGGCAGCGAGGCCAGCGCCTCCTCCTGCTCCACCTGCAGGTTGATGTCGGCCACCTCGGCGCCGTACAGGCTCTCGACGATGCGGGTGGTGACGTAGTTGGTGAAGCCTTCGTTGAGCCACCAGTGCTTCCAGGTGGCGTTGGTAACCAGGTTGCCGGACCAGGAGTGGGCCAGTTCGTGCGCGATCAGGTCCACCAGGCTGCGGTCGCCCGCGATCATGGTCGGCGTGAGGAAGGTCAGGCGCGGGTTTTCCATGCCGCCGATGGGGAAGGATGGCGGCAGCACCAGCATGTCGTAGCGCCCCCAGCGATAGGGGCCGTACAGCGACTCGGCGGCGGCGATCATCTTTTCCGTGTCGGCCAGCTCGAAGGCGGCCGCTTCGATGCGGGCCGGTTCGGCATACACGGCCGAGCGGGGACCGATGGTGCGCACATCGAGCTCGCCGATGGCGATGGCCAGCAGGTAGGCCGGCACCGGCTGGGGCATGCGGAAGTTCCAGCCGCCGGCGCCGGTGGCTTGCGGGTCGTTCTCGGCGCTCATCACCACGCGCAGGCCGGCCGGCGCGTCGATGTGGGCGCTGTAGGTGAAGCGCACGGCCGGGGTGTCCTGCACCGGGGCCCAGGAGCGGGCGTTGATGGTCTCGGACTGGCTGAACATGAAGGGCCGCTTGCCCGACATGGTCTGCTGCGGCGTCATCCACTGCAGGGCGGCGGCGCCGGGCGCCGTGCGGTAATAGATGCGCACCTTGCGCGGCTGGCCGGCCAGCGCGATGCGCAGCGCCCTGCCCTTGTCCGCCTGCTGCGGTTCGGGCGGATCGAGCAGGTAGGAGGCCGGGGCCCAGCTGCCGTCGGCGCGCTCGGTCTGCACCTTGGCGATGCGCAGGTCGCGCGTGTCGAGCGCCAGGCTGCGGGCGGCCGGCACCAGCCAGTCCAGCGTCAGCTCGGCGTAGCCGGACAGCGTCTTGTGGTCGAAATCGGCCTTCAAATCCAGGTGCAGATCGGTGGTGCGGACCTGGTCGTATTGGGCGTAGCTGAGCGGGTCGGCCCAGGCGGCGCCGCAGGCGCACAGCAGTGCGGATAACACGGCGCGCAAGGTGGTAGCGGTAGGCATGGTGGTGGTGTCGGTGGGTGGACGATGGGCCGCCGGTGGCGGCGCGATGCAGAATAACACAGCCGTTTCTGGACTGGCGCGGCCGTTCCGGGTTATCATCGGCCCAGTTGTGGGGAGTAGTCGTCCTTCGCCCGCGAAGGAGCCTGTATCAACATCATCGGCCCGCAGGCCGTGGTACAGGCGGCATCAGCTTGACGAGACCATGAACCGGGGGCGGCCGCATGGGCCGGAGTCGCCCGTGGTTCATTGGTTAACTGTCCGGCCCGCGTACCACACACACATCATGGAAGCTTTCCTCGTCTCCAGCGGCATCGTCGCGCTCGCCGAAATCGGCGATAAAACCCAGTTGCTCGCCTTCGTCCTGGCCGCCAAGTTCCGCAAGCCACTGCCTATCGTGCTGGCCATTTTCGTGGCCACCGTGGCCAACCACGCCTTCGCGGCCGCCATCGGCAGCTGGCTGACGGCCCTGATGGGGCCCGCCGTGCTGCGCTGGGTGCTGGGCCTGGGCTTTATCGTCATGGCCGCCTGGACCCTGGTGCCGGACCAGATCGACGAAGACGACGCCAAGCTGGCCCATTACGGCGTGTTCCTCACCACGCTGGTGGCCTTCTTCGCCGCCGAGATGGGCGACAAGACCCAGATCGCCACCGTGGCGCTGGCGGCCCGCTACCACAGCCTGCTGGCCGTGGTAGCCGGCACCACCTGCGGCATGATGCTGGCCAACGTGCCGGCCGTCTACCTGGGCGGGCGCATCGCCGGCAAGGTGCCGCTCAAGCTGGTGCACGGCATCGCCGCCGCCGTGTTCGCGCTGCTGGGGGCGGGCACGCTGCTGGGGGC
>NZ_JBYSZG010000058.1:0-34233 GCF_058786935.1 Rugamonas sp. FW305-51 | reverse complement strand
ATACGGACGGGGGCGGGCAGGGCAGCGGGGGACGGGCGGCCCCCCTTTGCTGTGAATCAGTATGGCCAGTTGGCGGTGCCGCGGCGCTGGGCGGCCCATGGCGCAATGAGCGGCCCGGCCATGGGCGGTGCGATGACGTAGCCCTGGGCCAGTTCGCAGCCCAGCCGTTGCAGCAGGGCGGCGGCCGCTTCCGTTTCCACCCCTTCGGCGATCACCTGGCGGTGGAACACGGCGGCCAGGCCCAGGATGCCCTTGACGATGTCGAGGTCTTCCGCATCGTCGTGCATGGAGCGCACGAAGCTGCGGTCTATCTTCAGGGTCTTGACGGGCAGGTGGCGCAGGTAGGCCAGCGAGGAGTAGCCGGTGCCGAAGTCGTCCAGGGCGCAGTCGACGCCGATGCGGTGGCAGGCGTGTATCACTTCCGACACCTTGAACAGGTCCGCTACCGCGCTCGATTCGAGGATCTCCAGCTCCAGCGTGTGGGGACGGAGCGACGGATAGGCCGCCAGCCGCTCGGCCAGGGAGGACACGAAGTTGTTCTGCTGTAGCTGGTGCGCGCATACGTTGATGCTGACGGGCAGGTGCAGGCCGCTCTCCTGCCAGGCGGCGGCCTGCTGCAGGGCCGCGTCGATGATCCAGCGGCCCAGCTCCAGGCCGACCGCCTGATCGTCGATCATGGCGATGAACTGGGCCGGCTCCAGCAGGCCGCGGCGCGGATGCTGCCAGCGCAGCAGCGCCTCGACGCCGACCAGGGCGCCCGTGCGCAGGTTGACCTTGGGCTGGTAGTACAGCTGGAACTGGCGCTGCGCGACGGCCTGCCGCACTTCCTGCAGGTACTCGAACTGGCTCTTGAGGGCTTCGTCATGCTCGACGTCGAACAGGTGGAAGCGGTTCTTGCCGGCCAGCTTGGCCTGGTACATGGCCTGGTCGGCATGGCGCAGCAACTGGTCGGGGCCCGCTTCGTCGGCCGGGAACAAGGTGACGCCGATGCTGGCCGTCAGCTGCAAGCTCAGCCCGTCCAGTTCAATCGGCGCCGATACGGCGTGCAGCAAGCGTTCCACCATCGATTCGAATTCATGGTGATGTTCCAGGTCCACCAGCAGGGCGACGAATTCGTCGCCGCCCAGGCGGGCGATGGTGTCCTCGTCGCGCAAGGCCGCCTTCATGCGCGCGGCGCAGGCGATCAGCAGGGCGTCGCCCACGCCATGGCCGTGCTGGTCGTTGACGGCCTTGAAGCCGTCGAGGTCAAGGAAGACGACGGCCAGCGCCCGCTGCTGGCGTTGGCTTTGCGCCAGCGCCTGCTGCAGCCGGTCCAGCAGCAGGACCCGGTTGGGCAGGCCGGTCAGGGCGTCGAAATGGGCGATGTGCTCGAGCGCGTGCTGGCTTTGTTTCAGTTGGGTGATGTCGGTGAAGATGGCGACGTAATTGGTGATGCGGTTGGCACTGTCGCGCACGGCGCCTATGCCCAGCATGGCCACATATTCGGAACCGTCCTTGCGCGCGCTCCACAACTCGCCGGACCAGTGGGCCTGCTCGGCCACGGCGCGCCACATGGCGTCATAACAGGACTGCGTATTGTGTTCGGACTGCAGGAAGCGGGGATGGCGGCCCAATACTTCGGCCCGGCTGTAGCCGGTGATGCGGGAAAAAGCGTCGTTGACGTCGATCAGGCAGCCGTCCGCGTCGGTGATCATGATGCCTTCGCTGGCGTAGGCGAACACGCTGGCGTCCAGTTGCAGCCGGGCCGTGGCCGACTTCTGTTCCGTGACGTCGACGATGACGGCGCGGCACTCCAATCCGTCCGGCGCCAGCATGGCATCGATCTGCACCGTACGGGGCAGGCGGCCGGGCTGGGTCAGCTGGACTTCGCACCGTTGCTTGCCGCCGCAGCTGTAGACCTGCGCCAGCATGGCGCCGAATGCGGGGCGGTCGGCCAGGACGATGTAGCTGTCGAAGCGCGTGCCGACCGGGCAGGCCGCGCCGCAGCCCAGCAGTTGCACGCTGGTGGTGTTGATCTGGATGATCTTGCCGTCCTGCCCCAGGCTGACGAAGCCGGTGGGCGAGAAGTGGTAAAAGTCGGCATAGCGGTCGCGGATGCGTTCCACTTCGCTTTGTGCGGCGCGTAAGGCCTCGTTCTGCGCTTCCAGCTCTTCCTGGTGCACCTGCAATTCGCTCAACAGGCGGCGCAATTCCGCTTCATTGCGGGCCCGGCCGTTGCTCGCTGCCTTGCCGTGCGCCGGCCGTGCTGGCCCCGCATGCGGACCCGGCAGAGCGTCGCCGGCCGGGCTCGGTTCGTCTTCTACATGCATGGGGTCGTTCATGGCGCCGATCGAAAACTGGGGAACAGATTCGGTACAGTATTGTGAATATTCACGCGCAGTTCAACAGAAGTTTCGTTGAAACAGGAAAATATTGAGCCCGCAGGGCAAGATGGCTGGCCCCGTGGTGACAGCACAACATGGATATTCAGGCCAGTGATGGCGGGCGCCAGAATGCCGTTGCGGCCTTAGTTCTGGCGTGCCGCGGCGACGCGTTTGCGCCGTGGCGGAGGCAGGCAAATATACAATTTATTACATCTTTCAATTATGACCTCGTCCACCAAACGTCAGTGGGTTTCGTTTAGTCAATAACCAGACCGCAAGTAAGGCATCCAGGCAATATCGCACGGCAGGCCGCAGCTTCCGGACTGGGCATTACAAACAGCCATAACATTTAAGAATGGGAAACGACATGTTGAAAACCAAGAAAATCGCGCTGGCGGCCCTGGCGCTGTGCGCCTCCTTCTCCGCCGTCGCCGCGGATGAAGCGATCAATCCCTCCTGGTACATCCAGCCCAGCGTCAACGCCATGAAGCCGGACGGCGACTTTGGCGTGGACAAGCACGGCTTCGGCGCCGGCCTGAAATTCGGTAAGGCCGTGAGCGACAGCTGGGATGTGCAGATGGGCGCCACCTACGCCCGTTCCCGCGACAATGGCGAACGCTACCAGCAGAACACCTTCGGCGTCGATGGCCTGTACCTGTTCTCCCGTTCCACCTTCCGTCCGTTCGTGCTGGTGGGCGCCGGCATGGAGCATGACAAGGCCAACCTGAACGCCCTGGGCCAGCTGTCGAAGAACTCGCCCTTCGTCAGCGCCGGCGTCGGTTTCCAGGCATCGCTGAACGACCAGTGGTCGATGCAGGCCGACCTGCGCGACGTGCACGGTTTCATCCGCGGCAACGAATTCCCGACCAGCAAATCGAACAACTACTACCTGACCGTGGGCCTGAACTACGCCTTCGACAAGCCGGCCGCGCGTCCGGTGCCGGTGGCCCAGCCCGTGGTGGCGCCGCAGCCGGTGGTGGAAGTGGCACCGCCGCCGCCAGCCCCGGTGGCGCCGCCGCCACCGGCGCCGGCCCGCTTTGAGAAGGTGACCATGTCGGCTACCGAACTGTTCGACTTCGGCAGTGCCAAGCTGCACGATGGCCAGCCCAAGCTGGACGACATGGCCAAGCTGCTCAACGATAATCCGGGCGTGGAGCATGTGGTCGTGACCGGTTACGCCGACCGCCTGGGCAGCAGCAAGGCCAACCACGCGCTGTCGCTGCGCCGTGCCGAAGCCGTCAAGGCCTACCTGGTGGGCAAGGGCGTTGCGGCCAGCCGCATCAACACGGCCGGCAAGGGCGAAGAGCAGCCGGTGGCCAAGTGCGACAACAAGAAGCAGAAGCGCGCCGACCTGATCAAGTGCCTGGAGCCTAACCGCCGCGTGGAGATCGAGCAGATCACCGTGGAACGCCGCGTCAACTAAGCGTCGACCAAGCATCAAGCAAGCATCAAGCAACCCCACCGGCCCGCGCCGCCCCGACTGGCGGCGGTAGCGGGCCGGCACCCCGATACAGAATCTGGAGCAAACCATGAACAAGCAATCCATCCTGCTGGCCGCCATGTTGGCCACCGCCTTTATCTCTTCCCACGCTTCGGCCGCCGGTCAGCCTTACGGCCAGGCCGGCAAGGAAGCGGCGGCCCGCTACGCCAGCGACAAGAAGCTGTGCGCCGACGAGAGCGAAGCGTCGCTGCGCATGCAGTGCCTGCGTGACGCCAAGGCCACCTACACCAAGGCCATGGCGAGCGCCAAGGCCAGCTCGCAAGGCAACGGCCACGCCGTCTGCGCGGACTGCGGCCGGGTCACCTCGGTCCACATGACGGAGCAGGCAGGCGAGGGCGGCGCGCTGGGCGTGGTGGCCGGTGGCGTGGCTGGCGCCCTGCTGGGCCACCAGGTGGGCGGCGGCACGGGCCGCGACCTGGCCACCGTGGCCGGTGCGGCCGGCGGCGCCTACGCCGGCAACAAGGTCGAACAGAAAATGAACGCCAAGAAGGTGTGGACCGTGGCGGTGCAGTACGAGAACGGCCACCAGGCCAAGTTCGCCTTCGACCACGACCCCGGCATGGTCGCCGGCGACAAGGTGAAGAACGCCGGTCAAAGCATCGTGCGCAACTGACGGCAAGCGGCAGCCGGCGGGGGGGCGGGCCTTGCCGGCCGCCTGCCGGATGTGCCGGCAGCTTGCGCTTCGGCGCAGAATTCTGTAAAAAGGTCTCAGGTCGACCCCGTAGTCCCGCCGCTGGACCGGTTGCCGACAGTTCAGGACCTGCGCTAAGGGGCGGTCCTCTGGATAATGAGGCGACTCTTGCTGCGCACCCCCAGCCCATCGCAGGAACTGCCCGTGCCCGCGCCGCCCGATGCGGTGTTCCATCTGCGGCGGGTGTGCAAAGTCTATCGCATGGGCGAGGCGGAAGTTCAGGCGCTCCGTGACGTTGACCTGGACCTGCACCCGGGAGAGTTTGTCGTCTTGCTTGGCGCCTCCGGCAGCGGCAAGTCCACCTTGCTCAACATATTGGGCGGGCTGGACCGGCCCACCAGTGGCGAAGTGCGCTACCGCGAGCATGACCTGACTGCGGCGGCGCCGGCGGAGTTGACGCGGTTCCGCCGCGAGCATGTCGGTTTCGTGTTCCAGTTCTACAACCTGATCCCGAGCCTGACGGCCCGCGAAAACGTGGCGCTGGTGACCGAGATCGCCGCCGCGCCCATGGATCCGGAACAGGCGCTGGCCCTGGTCGGCATGGACGCGCGCCGTGACCATTTTCCATCCCAGCTGTCGGGCGGCGAACAGCAGCGGGTGGCGATCGCGCGGGCGGTGGCCAAACGGCCGGACGTGTTGCTATGCGATGAACCGACGGGGGCGCTCGATTATCCGACCGGGAAACTGGTGCTCGACGTGCTGCAGCGGCTGAACCGGGAGCTGGGCACGATCACGGTCGTCATCACCCACAACGCTGCCATTGCCGCGCTGGCCGACCGCGTGATCCGCATCAGCAGCGGCCGTATCGTCGACATCCGGCGCAACGCCAGCCGGGCCTCGGCGGACGACATTTCATGGTGACCATGCTCAATCGCGTGCTGTGGCGCGACCTGTGGCATTTGCGCGGCCAGGTGCTCGCCGCGGCGCTGGTGGTGGCCTGCGGCATCGCCACGCTGGTGGCCACCCGCGGCACCAGCGATGCGCTGTTGCGGGCGCGCGACGATTATTATCTGAGCCACCGCTTTGCCAACGTGTTCGCCCACCTCAAGCGCGCCCCGGCCGCGCTGGCCGGCGACATCGCTGGCCTGTCCGGCGTGGCCCAGCTGCGCACGCGCATTGTGACCGAAGTGGCGCTCGCGGTGCCGGGACTGGACGAACCGGCCACGGCCAGGCTGGTGTCGGTGCCCGTGCCGCATGGCCCCATGTTGAACGACCTGCAACTGGTGGCGGGGCGCTACGTCGACGCGGGGGCGGCGGACCAGGTGATGGTCAGCGCCGCGTTCGCGGCAGCCAACGGGTTGCGCCTGGGCGGCACACTGGGCGCGCTGCTGCATGGCCGCTGGACCAGCCTCGTCGTGGTCGGCATCGCCCTGTCGCCCGAGTTCGTCTATGAAGTGGGCGGCGGCATGCTGTTTCCGGATAACCGGCATTACGGCGTGCTGTGGATGGCCGAGCCGGCACTGGCACCGGCCTTCGACATGCTGGGTGCCTTCAACGATGTGTCCCTGGTACTGGCGGCCGGGGCGCGCGAGCGCGACGTGATCGCCGGCCTGGACCGGCTGTTGCGGCCCTATGGCGGGCTGGGTGCTTACGGCCGTGCCGATCAGCTGTCGCACCGCATCCTCAGCGATGAACTGGGCGAGCTGGAAGTGATGACGACGGCCATTCCGGCCCTGTTCCTGGCCGTGGCCGCCTTCCTGCTGTATGCCGTGTTGTCGCGCCTGGTCGCCTCGCAGCGTACCCAGATCGGTTTGCTCAAGGCCTTCGGCCAGTCCGACGCCCGCATCGGACTGCACTACCTGAACATGGCGCTGGTCACGGTGGCCATCGGACTGGTCCTGGGCCTGCCGCTGGGCTTGGCGCTGGGCGCCCTGTTTGTCGACGTCTATCGCGCCTACTTCCATTTTCCCCACCTGCAGCTGGCGCTGCGCCCGGCCCTGTTGCTGCTGGCCGGCGGGGCCAGCCTGGCGGCGGCGGGCGCAGGCGCGCTGCTGGCCGTGCGCCGCGCCGTGGCCCTGGCACCGGCCGAGGCCATGCGCAGCGCAGCGCCGGCGGCGTTCCGCACCGGTCTGCCCAGGCTGCTGGGCCGCCTGCCGGCATCGGCGCGCATGATCTGCCGTAACCTCGTGCGGCGACCATGGAAAGCCTTGCTGTCCGTGTTGGGCATCGCGTTTGCCGTGGCGCTGATGGTCGTGGGCCGCTTTGGCTACGACGGGGCCGGCTATATGATGGCCGTGCAGTTCAACCAGGTGCAACATGACGATGTCACGGTACTATATGACGGTCCGCGCGGGCCGGAAGCGGCCCTCGCCATAGGCCGCATGGAGGGCGTGCTGCGTGCCGAGCCGTTCCGGCTGGTGCCGGCCTGGCTGCGCCACGAGCACCTGGCCAAGCGGATCGAGGTGACGGGACTGCCGCCCGTGCATGAGCTGCGCAGCTTGCTGGACCGCCGGCTGCGCCCCGTGGCGTTGCCGCCGTACGGGCTGGTGCTGGGTGAGAAACTGGCGCGGTTGCTGGCTGTCGGACCGGGCGACAGCGTCACCATGGAAGTGCTGGAAGGGCGCCGCGCCGTGCTGCAGGTGCCCGTGGCCGGGGTGGTCGATGAGATGCTGGGCCTGGGCGCATACATGGATGCCGGCGCGTTGAGCCGTTTGCTGGGCGAAGACGGTACGGCCTCCGGCGCCTGGCTGCGCGTGGCGGCCGATGCCGCACCGGCGCTGTTTGCCAGCCTGAAGCGCACGCCGGCGGTGGCCGGGGTGGTGGTGCGTGGCGCGCTGCAAACGAGCCTGCGGGCGACGATGGATCGCACATTTTTCTTCTTCAGCGCCGTACTGACCTTGTTTGCCAGCGTGATTATCGCCGGCATGGTCTATAACAGCGCCCGCATCGCCCTGTCGGAGCGGGGCAATGAACTGGCCAGTCTGGCCGTGCTCGGTTTTACGGAACGCGAGGTAGCGTTCTTGCTGCTGGGCGAGCAGGCCTTGCTGGTGCTGCTGGCCCTGCCGGTCGGGCTGGCGCTGGGATATGCCATGTGCGCGGCCTTGCTGCCCTTGTTCGATCGTGAGATGTTCCGCCTGCCGCTGGTGGTCGGCAAGCTGTCGCTGCTCTACCCGGTGCTCGCGGCGCTGGCGGCGTCGGTGCTGTCGGGCGCGCTGGTGGCGCGCCGCCTGCGCCGCCTCGATTTGATCGCCGTGCTCAAGACGCGCGAATGAAAGGAGTTGTCCATGAGGTGGAAACGTAGCCTGCTTGCCGCCGGCGGGCTGGCCCTGGTGGCCGGCGCGGGTATCGCGCTGTGGCCCGCGCCGCTCGACGTCGACGGCGCCACGGTGGCGATGGGGCCGATGCAGGTGACGGTGGACGACCAGGGCGAGACCCGCTCGCATGACCGCTTCGTGGTCTCGGCGCCGGTGGCGGGCCGGCTGACACGTATCGCGTTGCGTGACGGCGATGCCGTGCAAGAAGGCCAGCTGTTGGCCAGGATCGCGCCGCTGCCATTGACGGTGCGCGAGCGCGACGAGATCAGTGCGCGTGTGGCCGCCGCGGAAGCGTTGCGGCGCGAGGCCGGGCAACGCCTGCGCCACGCCGACGAAGACATGGCGCAGGCGCGCCGCGAACATGCACGGATGCGCCAACTGGTGCAACAGGGCTTTGTGGCGGCGCAGGCCACCGAGCAGGCCCGCACGGCCGAAGTGACGGCCGCCAGCGAGGTGGAGGCGGCCCGTTTCCGGCTGCGCGCCGCCGAGGCCGAAGTGAAAGTGGCCCGTTCCGGCCTGACGGCCGTGCACGCGGCCGGCGCCGGCACCGAGCCGGTGCTGGCCGTGCGCGCGCCCATGGCTGGCTGCGTGCTGCGTGTGACGGACGCCAGCGAGCGGGTGGTGGCCGCCGGCGCGCCGCTGTTGACCCTGGGCGATGTGGGCGGGCTGGAAATC
Source organism: Rugamonas sp. FW305-51 (assembly GCF_058786935.1). Classification (NCBI taxonomy): domain Bacteria; kingdom Pseudomonadati; phylum Pseudomonadota; class Betaproteobacteria; order Burkholderiales; family Oxalobacteraceae; genus Rugamonas; species Rugamonas sp. FW305-51. Next base: position 25,749 of record NZ_JBYSZG010000058.1, on the reverse strand, counting down.
GTGGTGCCCTTGCTGTCGTCGGAGGCCGTCAGGGTCGCGCCGGGCATGCCGGTGCTGCTGGAAGGTTGGGGCGGTGAGCGGGCGCTGCGAGCCCGGGTGGCGCGGGTGGAACCTTATGCCGTGACCAAGGTGTCGGCCCTCGGCATCGAGGAGAAACGGGCCAACGTGATCGCCGAATTTGTCGATCCCCCGGGCCCCATCGGCGACGGCTATCGGGTTGTCGCGCGGATTGTGACCTGGCAGGCCGGCGAAGTGCTCAAGCTGCCCGCCAGCGCCTTGTTCCGGTGCGCCAGTGAATGGTGCGTGTTTGTCGTCTCGGAGGGCCGGGCAAGGCGGCGCGTGGTTGAAATTGGCCACCGCAACCAGCTTGAGGCGGAGGTACAGAAAGGCCTGGCGCCGGGGCAGACGGTGGTGCGTTATCCCGCCAACGAGGTGGCCGACGGTGTGCGTGTCCGGGTGCGCGCGCATTCCTGACCGCCAAACGCCGATCGGGCATGGCGGGCCGCCGATTCGTCGCATGCGACGATGTGTCCCTGTTCCGCCGCGGCTACACTGGCAGGCTGGAGCCGGTAGCGGGTGCGGCCGGCCTTCGTCCAATTCTTACTACGAGGGATCGCATGGGCATACTGTCGGGCATACGTATCATCGAAATCGCGGGCATCGGGCCGGCGCCGTTCTGCGGCATGCTGCTGGCCGACATGGGGGCCGACGTGATCCTGGTCGAGCGGGCGGCCGGCAAGTCCGGCGATCCGCTCGAGCTGGGCGAGAAGAACATCACCAACCGCGGCAAGCGCTCGCTGGCGCTGGACTTGAAGGATCCGCAGGCCATCGCCACCCTGCTGACCCTGATCGAAGGCGCCGACGCGCTGATCGAAGGCATGCGCCCCGGCGTGATGGAGCGCCTGGGCCTGGGGCCGGAGGTCTGCCTGGCGCGCAATCCGAAACTGGTCTATGGCCGCATGACGGGCTGGGGCCAGGACGGTCCGCTGGCCAAGAGCGCCGGCCACGACATCAATTACATCGCCCTGTCCGGCGCTCTGTGGTACAGCGGCGCGCCCGGCCAGGCGCCGCTGGCGCCGCCCACGCTGGTGGGCGACATCGGCGGCGGTGCACTGTACCTGGCCATGGGCGTGCTGGCCGGCGTGCTGGGCGTGCGCAACGGCGCGGCGGGCCAGGTGGTCGACGCGGCCATCGTCGACGGCAGCGCCAACATGATGAACCTGCTGCTGTCGCTGCACGCGGCGGGCATGATGCCCATGGCGCGCGGCGAAGGGCTGCTGGACGGCCCGCACTGGTATGGCAGCTATACCTGCCAGGACGGCGGATGCGTGACCATAGGCGCGCTGGAGCCGCAGTTCTACGCGCTGCTGCTGCAAAAGCTGGGCCTGCAGGACGACGCGGAGTTTGCCCGGCCCTACGACCGGCGCAGCTGGCCGTCGCTGCGCCTGAAACTGACGGCGCTGTTCCTGTCCCAGCCGCGCAGCCATTGGGTCGCGCTGCTGGAGGGCAGCGACGCCTGCTTCGCGCCCGTGCTGTCGCCGGCCGACGCGATGGCGCACCCGCATATGGCGGCGCGCGCCGTGTACGGCGAACGGGACGGCATACTGCAGGCGGCGCCCGCGCCGCGGTTTTCGGCGGCGCGGCACGTGCCGGGCGCGGTACCCCGGCGCGGCGAGCATGGCGCGGCCATCCTGCGCGCCGCCGGTTGCAGCGAACAGGAGATCGCCGGCCTGATCCCGGCCCGCGCATAGGGCGACTGTTGCGGCGCCGCATCGGCAATGGGCGGCCGGCGGGCCGGAACCGGGGCCGCAAAATTGACATCGGCGCGCGAAAGCCCCAGACTTCCTGTCGGAAATGACGCACTGCGGCATAATATGGCCGGCGTGGCGCTGCGGCGCCCGCGTGCATCCAGCCTTTCGATCCCCGCTTTTAAGGAATTATCATGATTAAAGACGTAGTAGTGTTGAGCGCCGCCCGTTCCCCCATCGGCGCCTTCGGCGGTTCGCTGTCGGAGATGGAGCCGGCCGAACTGGCGGGTATCGTGATGAAGGAAACCATCGCCCGCTCCGGGGTCGAGGCTGCGGCCATCGGCAACGCCGTCGTCGGCACCTGCATCCCCACCGATGGCCGTTACGGCTACGTGTCGCGCGTGGCCTCGGTGCAGGCCGGCATGCCGATGGATTCCATCGCCATGCAGGTCAGCCGCCTGTGCTCGTCCGGCCTGCAGGCCATCGTGACGGCGGCCCAGGGCGTGATGCTGGGTGACTTTGAATACGGCATCGGCGGCGGCGTGGAAGTGATGTCGCGCGGCGGCTACATGCTGCCGGCGCTGCGCAGCGGCGCGCGCATGGGCGACACCAAGGCCATCGACATGATGACCTCGATCCTGACCGATCCGTTCGGCGTGGGCCACATGGGCATCACGGCCGAGAACCTGGCCACCAAGTACGGCATCTCGCGCGAAGAGCAGGACGCGTTCGCGCTGGAATCGCAGCGCCGCGCCGCGCTGGCCCAGGCCGAAGGCCGCTTCGCTTCGCAGATCGTGCCTATCGTGCGCCAGACCCGCAAGGGCGAAGTGGTGTTCGACGCCGACGAGCACCTGAAGCCTGCCACCACGCTCGAATCGCTGGCCAAGATGAAGCCGGCCTTCAAGAAGGATGGCACCGTCACCGCCGGTAACGCCTCGGGCATCAACGACGGCGCCGCCTTCATGGTGCTGGCCGACGCCGCCCTGGCAGCCCAGCGCGGCCAGACCCCGATCGCCCGCATCGTCAGCTACGCCGTGGCCGGTGTGCCGAACGACATCATGGGCGAAGGTCCTATCCCCGCCAGCCGCAAGGCCCTGGCCAAGGCCGGCCTGAAGATGGACCAGATGGACGTGGTCGAATCGAACGAAGCGTTCGCATCGCAGGCGCTGGCCGTGACCAAGGTGCTGGAACTGGACCCGGCCAAGACCAACCCGAACGGCGGCGCGATCGCGCTGGGCCATCCGGTGGGCTGCTCGGGCGCCTTCATCGCCACCAAGGCGATCTACGAACTGCAGCGCACCGGCGGCCGTTACGCGCTGGTGACGATGTGCATCGGCGGCGGCCAGGGTATCGCCGTGGTGTTCGAACGCTGCTAATCAGCTACCGCAAGTAGCAAGCCGGCGCCGCGCCGGATGTCCGCCCCAGGCGGCGTCCGCCGCGGCGCCGTTTTTTTTCCGTGGCCTGTGCGGTCGGCTATACTGCTGCGCGGGGCCGCCATGGCAGCGCCGGGCGGCAGGCATTGTTCAAACTAGCGGGGATCAGCAGAATGGATTTGACTAACAAGGTAATCATCGTGACGGGCGGCGCCCAGGGCATCGGCCTGGCCATCGCCGAGCGCTGCGCCGTGGCCGGCGCCACCGTGGCGATCTGGGACAACCGTGCCGACGCTATCGCGGCGGCGGTGGAACACGTGCGCGGCCTGGTGCCGGGCGTGGAAGTGGAGGGCTTTACGGTGGACGTGGCCGACCTGGCCAACGTGCAGGCGGCCGCCAAGGCCACGCAGGAGCGCTTTGGCCGCGTCAATGGACTGGTCAACAATGCGGGCGTGGTGGCCGACGCCCAGCTGACCAAGATGAGCGAGTCCCAGTGGGACCGCGTGATCGACATCAATCTCAAGGGTGTATTCAACTGCGCCAGCGCCAACGTGGACGCGCTGCTGGCCACGGCCGGCGCCATCGTCAACATCTCGTCCATCGTCGGCCTGTCGGGTAACTTCGGCCAGTCCAACTACGCGGCCGCCAAGGCCGGCGTGCTGGCCCTGACCAAGACCTGGACCCGTGAACTGGGCCGCAAGGGCGTGCGCTGCAATGCCGTATGCCCCGGCTTCGTCAACACCCACATCGTCAAGGATATTCCGCAGCAGGTGGTGGCGGACATGTTGAACATGATCCCGCAGCGACGCATGGGCGAGCCGCGCGAGATCGCGTCGGCCGTCGTGTTCCTGCTGTCGGACGAGGCCAGCTACGTCAACGGCGCCACGCTGGAAGTGGCGGGCGGCCTGACGTTGTAAGGCTCCGGGGCCTGGGCGGCGGGAATGGCCGGACAGCGCCGGCCGGACAGCGCAGGCCTGACAGTGCCGGTCCGTGCCGGCCGGTCTACTCGGACTGGCGGCCCGGCAGCGGCGCGGCGGAGATGCGCCGCACCGTCATCACCAGGTCGGAATAGCTGCTGCGGTAGTTGTGGCCCTTCGCTTCCACGGCCTTGGTATCGACCAGCGAGACATCCTTGCGGTGTACGTAGCCCAGCCTTGGGGCCATGTAGAACTGCACCGTGCGGGGCACGGAGCGCACCAGGTTCTGGGTCTTGCCGTCGCAGTTGCTGGAGACGCATTCCAGCGTCTCCACATAATCGATCACTACTTCCACGTTCACATTGTAGGTGCCCACGTTCAGGCGCACCGGACTCTCGGGCTGCATTGCCAGCATCAGCCGCAGCTTGCCCGTCTTGGACGATTTCAGTTCAAACACGCCCAGCGCGTTCGGCTTCTCGCGGAAGCCAGCCTGGATCTCCGTCAGCTTGAAGACCTGGAACAGGTTCTTCTGGTAGGACATCAGGCGCCGCGTTTCTTCCTCCACTTCCTGGCGTTGCACCGCCTGGCGCGCCTTGCCTTCCTCGTCTTCCTCCGCAGCAGGCTGTTGCCCTTGCGGGGGAGCGGGCTGGGTGGCGGCGGGCGGATGGCGCGGCACCTCGGCCGGATTGCGCGGCGGCAGCCGGTAGACTTGCGTTTCCTGCGTGGCGCAACCGGCCACCAGCAGGGCCAGGCTTATGCTTGTTGCACGAAAGAGTACGTTCATGGACACCTTTCTAAGGTTCTTCAATAGGCGGTAGCCGGCGGCGCGGATGCGGCCGGCGGCTTGGCCGCGCCCGGCGACGCAGACCTGGAGACAGTTCTGGCGCCGCTCTTGGTGGCAGCAGCCGGCTGGCCTGGCGCCGCGCCGCCTGCTGTGGCGGTGCCTGGCGCACCGGCCGCTGCCGCCGAAACCGTTGCGGCGGCACCAGTGGCGCTTGCGGGCGCGGACGAGGCTGGCGTAGCGGCCCCGGGTGCCGATGCTGTCGCTGCAGGCGCCGGTGCGGAGGCGGCGGTGGAAGCAGTGGCTGCGGCGGGGGCGGGCGTGGGCGCCGGCGGCGTGCGGCCGATGCGGAAGCCTACGCGCGGGTCGCTGCTGGCGCGGTCGCCGAAGGTACGCGCCACCGGGCGCACGTCGCCGCTGGTGGAATCGAAGGCGCCACCTTTCTGCACCCGTTTCTTGCAAGCCGCCGCCGTCTGGGCCGGGCTGGACTTGGGATCGTCGCCATGGTTGGCGTGCCAGCAGTCGTCCACCCACTCGTAGACGTTGCCGACCATGTCATACAGACCGGCGTAGGCCTTGAAGCTGCCGACCGGGGCGGGGCGGTGGAAGTCCAGGTGGCTGCCGCACTGGCCGCAATGGGCGTTATCCTGCCCGGCGCGGTCGCCCCAGGGGAAGATGGTGGCGGTACCGGCTCGCGCCGCGTATTCCCACTCCGCCTCCGTGGGCAGGCGGTAGCTGCCGCCCGTCTTCTTCGACAGCCAGTCGGCATAGCCCTTGGCCGCGTCCCAGCTGATGCCCGTCACGGGCAGCTTGTCCAGGTCCGGACCGGACATGCCTTGCGGCGCGGGGCAGGCGCGCTCCTTGACGCACAACTGCCATTGGGCGTAGCTGACTTCCTGCGCCGCCAGCTCGAAGGCCGCGATCGGCGCCGGCTTGCCGCCCAGTTCCTCGGGCAGCGCGCCCGGCTCGCCGGCCTGGGAACCAACCCGGTAGGTACCGGCCGGTACGGCGACCATGGCCGGGCAGCCCGGCGTGCCGTCCGCCAGTTTCAGCGGGCAGGGCGGTGGTGGCGGCGGCGCGGCCGGCGCTTCCACGACGGGCGCCGACGCTTCGGCGGCAGCGGCGGCCACCGGCTCGACCGGGGCCGGCTCCGGCGCGGGCGCGATCACGGGCGGCGGCGGTGCGGCCGCCACCACGGGCACGGGCTTGGCGCCGGGCGGCGGTGGCAGGTAGGGGATGTCGAACGGCAGGGCGTTGTTCCACCACAGCCAGCCGCCGCCACCGCCGGCGCCCAGCACGGCCAGCCCGAAGAAACTCAGTAGTACGGTTTTCCAGCGGCTCTTGCGCGGTGGCGCGGCGAGCGCGTTGTCCTGGGTCACCTGCCCGGTGGCGCGCGCCTGGGTGGGCTGGCCGGTGCGTCCGGTGCCGCCTTGGGTGGGCTGGCCGGTGCGCCCCGCGCCACCCTGGGTGACCACGCCGGGTTGCGCCGGGGTGCCGCGCGGCGCGGCGGCCCGCGGCGGCTGCTCGATGCCGAGCAGGGTGCGGAACTCGGCCACGTTCTGCGGCCGTTGCTCCGGCCGTACCCCGAGCGCCACGTCGATGGCGCGCAGGAATTCCTGGCTGTAGCGGTCGGCGGCGCTGTCGGCCAGCGGCGTGAGCGAATCGGAAACCAGGCGGGTGAGGGCGGCCGGCGGCACCTTGTCGGTGATGATGAAGTAGACCACCGAGGCCAGCGCATAGAAGTCGGTCCACGGCCCCTGCGACATGTTCATCATGTCGCCGTACTGCTCGATGGGCGCATAGCCGGGCTTGAGGATCACGGTCAGCGCCTGCGTCATGTCGCCGATCACGCGCCGCGCGGCGCCGAAATCGAGCAGCAGCGGCCGGTCGTTTTCCAGCATGAGGATGTTGTCGGGCGCGATATCGCGGTGGTAGCACTGCTTGCCGTGCAGCACCTCGAGCGCGTCGAGGATATGGGCCAGGAAGTTGCGCAGCCAGGCTTCCTGCGACAGCAGCGCGTGGTCCTCCTTGAGCAGCTGCTTGAGGGTGGGCGCATGGTAGAACGGCATGGCCATGTAGCCGGTGCCGTTGGCTTCCCAGAAGCGGTACACCTTGACCAGGCAGGGATGGTCGAACTGGGCCAGCAGCTGGGCCTCGTTGACAAAGCTGTGCAGCCCGACCTGGAACGTTTCGGCATAGTGCTCGGAGAGCATGGTGACCTGGGTGCCGCCCACGCGCCCGGCAAAGGCCGCCGGCATGTACTCCTTCAGCGCCACGTCGCGACCCAGGGAATGGTCCTTGGCCTGGTAGACGATGCCGAAGCCGCCCTGGCCGACCACGCAGGTGATCTCGAACTCGCCCAGTTTGGTGCCGGGCTGCAGAGCGTTGGGAAACACGGCGCCTGGCGCCAGGACCGTATGGTCATTGTCACTGTTAGGTGGTGGGTTCATGATGATGCAATCCGTGAGGGTCAATTCATCTGCAACGCACGGCGCGGTCACATCGTCACCGCGCGTACGAAAAACCTGCGCTACCAGTACCAATTACTTGCAGACCGTAAGCATGGTGAACAAATGCTCATATGGTCCATTAAGCACGAGTATAAACGAAGACTTGCCCGTCCAAACGAGTTGTGCGCATAATTGCTGGGAATATAAGAAAAGCAATGGAGCAGGCCGCTTCTCGCCCGGGAACGGCCAACCATCCCCTAGCCACACGGACCGATTGATGCCCATTACATTGACCGTGCAAACCCATCGCGCCGCGCCGCCAGCCGAGCCGCTGTCGGCCAGTTTCGACCGGCTGGGCGGCACCATCGGGCGTTCGCCCGGTAACGGTCTGGTGCTCGATGATCCCGGCAAGTACATTTCCCGCAATCATGCCAAGATTGAATTCCAGGACGGCGGCTATTGCCTGGCTGACATCGGCAGCAATCCCAGCCTCGTCAATGGCCGGCCCGTCGGCAATGGGCGCCAGGTGGCCCTGAACGACGGCGATACCGTGGTGATCGGGCCTTATCTGTTGGCCATTGCCGTCACGCCCGAGGAGGGCATGACCATGGGCCAGGCCGGGGGCGCGGGACAGGCGGCCCAGGCCATGGGCCAGCAGCCGGTGCTCGATGCGCTGGCCGCCTCCAGCCTGCTCGACTGCGCCGTCGCGCCGGGCGCCGATCCGCTGAACGTGGACTGGCTGGCGCCACAGGACGCGGTCACCAGGCAGGTCACCATGTCCCGGCCCGTGTCCAGGACGGAGGCCAGGGGGGAGTCAGCGGCAGGCGCCGGCCATGTGGCGCCCGTCCAACAGCTGTACCCGCAGCCATCGCCCATGATGCCGCCGCCGGCCGCTTCGTTTGCCATTCCCGACGATTACGATCCGCTGGCCGACCTGCTGCGCCCAGCGGCACCTGCATCTGCACCTGCACCTGCACCTGCACATGCACCTGCACCGTCTCTGGCCAGCCAGGCCGCGCCGCCGCCCGCGCCGCCGCCCGCGCTGCCGCCGGAAATGACTACATCGCCCGGCAACTGGGCCGCTGAGGAGGCAATTGTGCTCGCGTCAGCCTCTCCGATCGGCGAAATGCGGTTACCTACCGACGAAGTTTCGCCGGCCTCGGCAGAGGGCGCGTCCGGCATGTTCGCACCGCCAAGCGCGGCGGCCGCCGCTGTGCCGGCCGCCGCCGCACCGCCAGCCGCTGCGCCGGCCGCCGCCCTACCTCCCACCGCCGCGCCGCCGACAACCGTCGTGCCTCCCGCCGCTGCGCCATCGCAAGCTGCCGCGCCACTTGCGCCGCCATTGGCCGCCCCGGCCGGCACGCAACAGGGCGCGTCCGAAGCCATGCTGCTCGAGGCGCTGCTGCGCGGCCTGGGCATGACGGGCATGAAGGTGGAACGGCCGGCCGCCGAATTCGTCGAGCTGGTCGGCGCCATGCTGCGCGCGGCCACGTCCGGCACCATGGGCGTGCTGCTGGCGCGTACACTGACCAAGCGCGAAAGCCGCATGGCCGTGACCATGATCGCCAGCCAGGCCAATAATCCGCTCAAGTTCTTCCCCGACCCCACCAGCGCGCTGTTCCAGATGCTGGGCAAGCCGGCCAAGGGCTATATGGCGCCCGTGGCGGCCTTTGATGGCGCCTTCGACGACATGCGGGCGCACGAGATGGCGCTGCTGGCCGGCATGCGCGGCGCGCTGGAAGGGATGCAGGCCCAGTTCGATCCGGCCGAGATCGAGCGCACCATGGCGCTGCCGTCCGTCATGGACAAGATGTTGCAAGCCAACCGCAAGGCCAAGCTGTGGGACCGGCACGTCGAATCCTACCGCCAGTTGGTGCATGACGCCGACGAAGAATACCAGCGCCGTTTCAGCGAGCAGTTCGCGCGCGCCTACGAGGAGCAGATTGCCCGCATGCGCAAGAACCGGGGCTAGCACCACTGGCCCCGGCACAACCGGTACTAGCACAACAGGTACCAGCGCAATCGGAGTTAGCACCATAGCCGTACATCCTGCAGTCATCCGCCAACCGGAGGTCATGTTACTGTGAGTACCAACGATCCGCAGCAGCCGTCGCCCGACGACGAGCGCACCATCCTGATCCCCAGTCCCGGCGGCAAGCGCGCTGCGGCGCCCGCGCCCGCGTCTGCACCGGTGCCCGCTGCCGGCGCTGCCGCTGCCGCTGCCGCCGCGCCAGCCCAGCAGGGCCCCGGGCCCGCGGCCGGCGCCGATACCGGCCCCACGCCGGCCGTGCCCAGGCTGGGCGGTCATGGCCTCAACCCGCTGGTGGCGGCGGCCAATCCCTTGCTCGACCTGGTGCTGCCGCTGCGCCACATGGCCGCCTATCCCCAGGTCGAACACCTGCGCCAGCAGCTGGTTGCCGGGATCAAGACCTTCGAGCACACGGCCAAGGCGGCGCAAGTGCATGTCGATGCGATCGCCGTGGCCCGCTACTCGCTGTGCACTTTTCTTGACGAGACCATCTCCGCCACGCCGTGGGGCAGCGGCGGCGTGTGGTCCAGCCGCAGCCTGCTGGTCACGTTCCATAACGAAGCGTCCGGTGGCGAGAAGTTCTTCCTGGTGTTGCAGAAGCTGTGCCAGGACCCCGGCACCCACATCGACGTATTGGAACTGATGTACCTGTGCCTGGCGCTGGGTCTGGAAGGGCGCTACCGCGTGCTCGACGGCGGCCGCGCGCAGCTCGACATCCTGCGCGAACGCTTGCTGGAGCTGATCACGCGCCAGCGCGGCAATGTCGAACCGGCGCTGTCGCTGAACTGGCGCGGCGCCGGCGGCAAGGGCGAGGCGCTGTGGCGCATGCTGCCGGTGTGGGTGGTGGCGGCCATCGCCCTGTCCGTGCTGGTGCTGCTGCACATGGGCCTCAGTTACAGCCTGAGCCGGGCATCGACTCCGGTGCACGCGCGGCTGCACGGCATTGCCGTCGCCGCCTGGCCGGGGCCGGCCGTCGCCGCGCCGCTGCCGGCGCCGGCCGCGCCGGCCAGGGTGGCCAAGTTCCTGGCGCCCGAGATCGAGCAGGGACTGGTGAGCGTGAGCGAACTGCCGGACCGCTCCATCATCACCTTGATGGGCAACGGCGTGTTCGCGCCCGGCAGCGCGGAAGTGACCTCCAGCTTCGTACCGCTGCTGCAGAAGATAGGCGATGCGCTGCGCCCCATCGACGGCAAGGTCAAGGTGGTGGGCCACACGGACAACACCACCGGCTTCACCACCCGCTTCCCGTCCAACTGGGACTTGTCGAAAGGGCGCGCGGCCACCGTGGCGCGCATGCTGGGCGAACGGGCCGGCCCGCCCGAGCGCTACAGCGTGGAGGGACGGGGCGACACCGAGCCGGTGGCGCCCAACGACAGCGCCGCCAACCGCGCGCGTAACCGGCGCGTGGTCATCATGCTGCTGGCGCCGCCCTCGGCCTGACTATCCCTGCAACCGAAAACAGGAAGTATCCCACCCTATGAAGCGTATCTTTTCCTGGTTGTTGCGGCCCGCGCCGCTGTCGCTGATCGGCGTCCTGCTGCTGTCGCTGGTGATCTGGTTCGAAGGGCCGCTGCTGGCCTTTAACGGCAAGGAGCCATTCGCCTCGAGCGGTGTGCGCTGGTTCTGGATCGCACTGCTGCTGTTGATCTGGGCCGGCTACTTCCTCTACAAATGGATCGCCGCGCGCATGGCCAACGCCAGGCTGGCCGCCGGAGTGGCCGGCGCGCAGCAGGCGCCCAGCCCGGAGGCGCAGCAGTCCCAGGCCGAGGTGACGCTGCTGGCCAAGCGCCTGCAGGATGCGATGGAGATCCTGCGCAAGAGCAGCGGGCGGCGCGGCGGCCAGTACCTGTACCAGCTGCCGTGGTATATGTTCGTCGGCGCGCCGGGGGCGGGCAAGACCACGGCCCTGGTGCAGTCCGGCCTGAACTTCCCGCTGGCCGAAACGCTGGGCAAGAACGCACTGGGCGGCGTGGGCGGCACCCGTAACTGCGACTGGTGGTTCACGGACGAAGCGGTGCTGCTCGACACGGCCGGCCGCTACACCACCCAGGACAGCCACGAGGAAGTGGACCAGGCGGCCTGGCGCGGCTTTCTGCAACTGCTGCGCAAGCACCGGCGGCGGCGGCCCATCAATGGCGTGATCCTGGCCGTCAGCGTGGCCGACCTGCTGCAACAGGGCGAGGCGGACCGCAAGCAGCAGGCGCTGGCCATCCGCGCCCGCATCCAGGACTTGCATGAACAACTGGGCATGCGCTTCCCGATCTACGTCATGGTCACCAAGTGCGACCTGCTGGCCGGCTTCACCGAGTTCTTCGGCGAGATGGGCAAGGACGAACGGGGCCAGGTGTGGGGCATGAGCTTCCCGCTGGTGGAACCGGAGCAGGTGATGGCGTCGCTGAACGCCTTCCCGGCCGAGTTCCAGTCGCTGGAAGGGCAGCTGCAATCGCGCCTGCTGCAGCGCATGCAGGGCGAGCGCGACATCCAGCGGCGCGCCTTGCTGTACGGTTTCCCGCAGCAGTTCGCCGGCCTGGGCGACGTGCTCAATGCCTTCCTGACGGACGTGTTCCAGTCGACCCGCTACGAAACGGCGGCCTTGCTGCGCGGCGTCTACTTCACCAGCGGCACGCAGGAAGGCCATCCGATCGATCGCGTGATGGGCGCCATGGCGGCCGCCTACGGGCTGGAACGGCAGGTGTTGCCGGCCAATGCGGCCAGCGGCCGCAGCTACTTCATCACCCGCCTGCTGCGCGAAGTGATCTTCGCCGAGGCCGAAGTGGCGGGCGTGAACCGCCAGTTCGAGCGTCAGCGGCGCCGCCTGCAATGGGCCGCCACGGTAGGCATCGCGCTGGTGCTGTTGCTGGGCACGGCCGGCATGCTGACCAGCTACGCCCGCAACAGCCGGCTGGTGAGCCAGGTCGATCACAAGGTGCCGGACGTGGCGAGGCTGGCGCAATCCGTTACGCCGGCCACCAGCGCCGCCCAGACCCTGCCGCTGCTGGACGCTGTGCGCGACCTGCCGGCCGGCTACGCGGCCCAGGGCCAGGACGTGCCGCTGCTGATGACGCTGGGCCTGTACCAGGGCGACAAGCTCGGTGCCGGCGCCCAGTCGCTGTACCTGCGCACGCTGCGCGCCACGCTGCTGCCCCGCATCGTGCACCGCATGGAGGAACAGCTGCGGCGCGGCAGCGCGAACAATCTCGACTACCTGTACGAAGTGCTGCGGCTCTACCTGATGCTGGGCGACACCCGCCACTACGACGCCGCCTCCATCGCCGGTTGGGTGGAACTGGACTGGCTGCGCAACATGGGCGACGCCAGCCCGGCCCAGCGCGAGGCCCTGATGGGCCACGTGGCCGCGCTGCTGAAAGCTTATCCCGGTTTCGAGCTGCCGCAGCAGCTCGATGCCCAGCTGGTGGCGGACACGCGCCTGGCACTGGCCCGCATGCCGCTCGAGCAGCGCCTGTACAACGGGCTGAAACGCACGCTGGCCCATTCCCAGCTGCCCGAGTTCAGCGCCACAGCCGCCGGCGGACGCGACGCGCCCCAGGTGCTGGTGCGGCGCAGTGGCGAAGCGCTCACGCGCGGCGTGCCGGGCATGTTCTCGGTGGCCGGCTACGCCAAGTTCCTGGAGCTGAGCGGGCAGGCCATGGACGACGTGAGCCGCGACAACTGGGTGCTGGACCGCCAGGAAGCCGTGACGGGCAAGGCCGGCAATGAACAGATCCGGGCCGCGCTGCTGCAGCTGTACTACAACGACTACATCGCGGAATGGGACCGCTTCCTGGCCGATTTGAGCATCGTGCCGTTCGCCACGCTGGACCAGGGCGCCCGCGTGACGGCCATGCTGTCGGGCGTCGATTCGCCGCTGCGCAAGGTGCTGGTGGCGGCCGCCCGCGAGACCACGCTGGCCGCCAGCGCCGCCAAGAAGCCGGAATCGTCGGTGCTTGCCTCGCTCAAGGACAAGAGCGACAGCTACAAGAAAAAGCTGGAAACCGTGCTCGGTGTGGCCGACGGCGACGGCGCCCCGGTCGCCGCCCAGCAGATACCGGTCGACGTCCACTTCGACGACCTGCACCGCATGGTGGCCGGTTCGCCCGCGCCGCTGGACGGCCTGCTGGCCATGCTGCGTGACGTGGCCACCTATTTCGACGCGGCGGCAGCGGCCAAGCGGGCCGGCATGCCGCCGCCGCCCGGCGATGCGCTGGCCAAGCTGAAACGGGAAGGCGACGGCAAGGCCGCGCCGCTGGGCCAGATGCTCAAGAATATCGACAGCGGTGGCTCCGGCCTGACCATGGGCAGCGAGCGCGAACGCCTGAACGCGCTGTGGACGGCCAGTGCCGCCCAGTTCTGCCGCCAGGCCATCGCCGGCCGCTACCCGCTGGTGCGCAGCGCCACCCAGGAAGTGACGCAGGACGATTTCGGCAAGTTCTTCGCGCCCGGCGGGCTGGTGGACCAGTTCTTCCAACAGAACCTGCTGCCCTACGTGGACATGGGCGGGCGCCAGTGGCGCTGGCGTCCCAACGGCGACAAGGTCACGCTCGGCATACCGCAGGACGTGCTCGATAACTTCCAGCGCGCGGCGCAGGTGCGCGACGCCTATTTCGGCGCCGGCGGCAAGCAGGCCTCGATGCGTTTCGACCTCAAGCTGGTCGGCGCCGATCCGGCCCTGAGCCAGGTGCTGCTGGAGATCGACGGCCAGCCGGTCCCGTTCGGCCCGGCCGCGACGGTGCGGTCCGCGTCGCTGCAAGTGCCCAGCGGCAAGGGCAGTGGCCTGGTGCGGCTGGAGACGACGCCGGCCGGGGCCCGCAGCCTGCGCACGGAAGGCGCGTGGGCGTGGCTGCGCATGATAGACCTGGGCACGCTGGAGCCGACGCCGCAGGGCGAGCGCTTCAAGCTGACCTATGACATCGACGGCCACAAACTGAGCTACAGCCTGACGGCCAGCAGCGTCATCAACCCGTTCCGGCGCGAGGCGCTGGAGCATTTCCGCTGCCTGGAGCGGCTGTAGCGGCGGCTGGCTTGCCGGCGCGGGTCTACGGCGGGCAGCCGCCGTCGTCGCACGGCAGGCCTTCGCGGCCGTAGTGGTTGCGGGGATTCCACAGCATCCAGCCGTTGCTGCCGGCCGCGCGGGCCGCCTCGATCTGGGCCTGTACCTCGTCGGCGTCGAACTTGCGGCGGTCGAAGGCATAATCCGTAAAGTCCTGCAGCCAGGGGCGGAAACGGTTTCCCGGCAGTCCGGTGCGCAGCTTGGCCCGTTGCAGCGAGCGGTACACGATGTCGTACGGATGTTCGACGGGGTTGGGCGTACCCGGCAGGCCCCATGTGAACCCGGACGGGTACAGCATCGGGCACACATAATCGACCGCCTGCAGCAGATGGTCGAGCTCCTGGCCGATGGCCGTGTCGTCCGTATTCCACAGCACGTAGCCGAAGATGTCGGCGGCCACGAACACATTGTAGGGTGCCAGCCGCATGCGGGCCGCGTTCAGGAAGCCGGTGATGGCGGCAACCCGGTTGGCCTGGGTGTTGGGCTGGGCGTAGCGCAGGCCGAGGGCGTCAGGAAAACGCACGTAGTCGAACTGGATCTCGTCGAAGCCCAGCCGCGCAGCCTCTTCGGCCACGTCAAGGCTGTAACGCCAGCTGTCCTCGCGCATCGGGTCCAGCCATGCCAGGCCTTCGCGGTCGTGCCACAGCGCGCCGTCGGCGCCGTGCAGGGCCAGTTCGGGATGGGCGGCGGCCAGCAGATCGTCCTTGAAGACGACGATGCGGCCGATCAGGTAGATGTTCTTCTGCCGCAGCAGCTTGACCATGGCCGGCATGTCGCTCACGGAGCGCACCTTCTGGGCGCCTATCGTGCTGGCCAGCGGCAGGGCGCTCAGGTAGGGAATCAGCCCACGGTCGCCCTTGACGTCGATCACCAGGGCATTGAGCGCCGTCTGGTCCTCCAGCTTCAGGGCGGCGTCGCGCAGGATGCTGCTGCCGATCCCATACACGGACAAATACACGGCCTTGGGCTGGAACGGCGCCAGCACAATGGGCGGCATGCGTTCCTGGCCGGCCGCCTCGGCCAGCTGCAGGCGCTGGTAGCCGGGCGCCCGCACGGCGAGCGACGTTCCCGTCAACGGCAGCTGGAAACGGCCCGCTGCATCGGTGCGCGTGGTGAGCGCGCCGGATGTGACGATGGCGCCGGCCAGCGGCGTCCGGTCCGGCTGGCTGACGACCGTGCCTTCCAGGGCCAAGGCCATGGCCTGCCCGCAGATGGCAAGGATCAGGAAGGCTGCGGCAGACAGCAGGACGGAGCAACGCCGGCTCATTGCGGCGCCGGCGGCGAGACGGGGCGGCCGGGCGGGGCGGACGGCGCGGCAGGATCGTGCACCGGTGCTGCAATGCCGGCGTGTACATCGTCGCCAGCGTGGGCACCGTCGCCAGCGTCGGCGCCATTGCTGTTGAGGAGCGCCGTCAGCGTGCTGCGTTCGACCACCTCCGTTTGCAGCAGGCGCCTGGCCAGCGCGTCGAGTATGGGGCGGTGCTGCTCCAGCGTGGCGCGCACGCGCGCCTGCGCGTCGGCCAGCAGCTGTGTCACTTCCGCGTCTATCGTGCGGGCCGTGCGCTCGCTGTAGCCCTTGTGCGTGCCCGGCGTGCCCGCCATGCCATTCCACCAGGCGCCTTGCGCCGGTTGTTCATAGGTGGCCAGCCCCAGCCGGCTGCTCATGCCGTACTGGCTGACCATCTGCACCGCCAGCTCGGTGGCCCGCTGCAAGTCGTTCTGGGCGCCGGTGGAAACGTCGCCGTACACCAGCTCCTCGGCCACGCGCCCGCCCAGCAGCACGTCCAGCCGTTCCAGCAGTTCGCTATGGCGCATCAGGTAGCGGTCCTCGGTAGGCGTCTGCTGGGTGTAGCCCAGCGCCGCCACGCCACGCGGGATGATGGAAATCTTGGCCACCCGGTCGGCATGGGGCCGCAGTTCGGCCACCAGCGCGTGGCCAGACTCGTGGTAGGCCACGGTTTCCTTTTCCACCGGATTCATGACCCGCGTCTTCTTCTCGATGCCGCCGACGATGCGGTCGAGCGCCTGCACGAAGTCGTCCATGTCGATCTGGTCCTTGTCGGCATTGGCCGCGTGCAGCGCCGCCTCGTTGACCAGGTTGGCCAGGTCGGCGCCGGCAAAACCGGCCGTGGTGGCGGCCAGCCGTTCCAGGTCCACGTCCGCGCCCAGCCGCACCTGCTTGACGTGGACGGCCAGGATCTGGCGCCGCCCGTTCAGGTCGGGCCGGTCCAGCGCGATATGGCGGTCGAAGCGGCCCGGCCGCAGCAGGGCGGGGTCCAGTACCTCCGGCCGGTTGGTGGCGGCCATGATGATGACGCCCGTGTTGGCGTCGAAGCCGTCCATTTCCACCAGCAGCTGGTTGAGCGTCTGTTCGTGCTCCTGGTGGCCGCCCATGGAGGCCAGGCCGCGTGCCTTGCCCAGTGCGTCCAGCTCGTCGATGAAGATGATGCAGGGCGCCTGCTGCTGCGCCTGCTCGAACAGGCTGCGCACGCGGGCCGCGCCCACGCCGACGAACATTTCGACAAATTCTGAACCGCCGATGGAGAAGAAGGGCACACCGGCCTCGCCCGCCACGGCCTTGGCCAGCAGCGTCTTGCCCGTGCCCGGCGCGCCCACGATCAGCACGCCCTTGGGGATGCGCCCGCCCAGGCGCCGGTAGCGCTCGGGATGCTTGAGAAATTCCACGATCAGCATCAGCTCGTCGCGGGCTTCGTCGATGCCGGCGATATCCTTGAACGTGACGCCCGTATCCTTCTGCATGTAGACGCGGGCCTTGCTCTTGCCCACCTCCATCAGTCCGCCGATGCCGCCGCCAGCCGGCATGGCCATGCGCCAGAACAGCAGCAACAGCAGGCCCGGCGCGAGCCACGACAGCAGCATGGGCAGGCGGCTTTCTTCCTCGGCCGTGTAATTGACGTGCGCCGCTTCCAGGTCCTTGACCAGGTCCGGGTCCGTCACGCGCAGGGTGGTGAAGCCGGGATGGCCCTTGGTGGCCGCACGCAGGACATCGGCCCGCTCCTTGCTCAGCGGCGGCTCCAGCGGCGCGTCCGCGATGGCGCCGCTGACCTGGCGCTCGCTGACGGACAAGTCATGCAACTTGCCGGCATGCAACAGCAATTTGAATTCGCTGTAGGGCAGCGGGGTGCCCGGCGGCGGGTTGCCGAACAACAGCCACAACGACATCGCCACCAGGCCGATGGCCCAATACCACGAACTGCGCGGTATGCGGTTGGCGGGGGACGGCAAGGGCGGACGGTTGGGTGGCTGGTCGCTCACATTCATTTCCCGGGCAGCAAGAGTTATACAGCTGTTCAAGTTAGTGTATCCGCAAGCGGCGCAAGGTGACGCAAATCATGCCGTGCGCGATCATAATTGTTGCGTTACTAAGAAAAGCTGCTATTTGTGAATTTGATACAGGTCAATGCAATATCATTTTCATCAGTCCACCATGTGCAGATGACTTGACAAGACTGGAACGCGAAATTGCCCCCGTTCCAGTCCCAACACCGCGGCAAGGAGATATGCAATGACCTGTCAACCCGGCTCCGGCCACCCGTCCTACCGCGCCTGCCATGGGCAATGAACGCGAACCGCTGTCGGTGATCGATCATGCGTGGCTGCGCATGGACCGTCCGACCAACCTGATGATGATCTGCGGCCTGATGACTTTTGGCGGGCGGCTGGACCTGGCCCGGCTCAAGGCCGTGGTGCGCGAGCGGATGCTGTGCTTCCACCGCTTCCGGCAAAAGGTGGGCTGGGACGGCGGCGAAGCCTACTGGGAGACGGATGCGGCCTTCGACCTGGACTGGCACGTGCGCCAGCTGGCCCTGCCGCGCGGCGGGGGCCAGCGGGGCCTGGACCGCCTGGCCGGCGAGTTGGTCAGCACGGCGCTGGACCCCACCAAGCCGATGTGGCAGTTTCACCTGATCGACGTGGACGCCGGCCACAGCGCGCTGATGCTGCGCATCCACCACTGCTACGGCGATGGTTTCGCCCTGTCGCACGTGATGGGCGCGCTGACGGACAGCAGCCCCGGCCACCACGGCCTGCCGTCGCCGGATCTGGACGGCACGCCGCCGCCGCGGGCCGCGTGGGAAAAGGTGCTGGGCCAGGTGACGGAGCTGGCCGGCGACGGCGTGCGCCTGGCGCGCACGGCCTACAGCCTGGCGGCCGACTGGAGCGGCCATCCCGAACATGCGCTGGCGGCGGCCCGGCGCGGCATCGACCTGGCGGCGGAACTGGGTGTGATCGCCGCCATGGAACCCGACTGCGCCACCCGTTTCAAGGGCCCGCTGGGCGTGATGAAGCGGGTGGCCTGCGCCCGACCGCTGGCGCTGGACGAAGTGAAGGCGGTGGCCAACGCGCTGTCATGCTCCGTCAACGACGTGCTGCTGTCGTGCGTGACGGCGGCCCTGCGCGGCTACCTGCTGGACCAGGGCGATGCCGTGGACGGGGTGGAAATGCGGGCCCTGGTGCCCGTCAACCTGCGTCCGCCCGGCCCCGTCATGGAGCTGGGTAACCACTTTGGCCTCGTGTTCCTCGGCCTGCCGCTGGGCGAGGCCGACGCGCTGCGGCGCACCCGGCTGGTCCACGAACGGATGGAGGCGCTCAAGCATTCGCAGCAGGCCACGGTGGCGCTGGGCATCTTGGCGTGCATGGGCGCCGCCCCGGCCGGGCTGCGCGAGACGCTGGTGCAGGCGCTGGCCGCCAACGCCAGCGCCGTCGTGACCAACGTGCGCGGCGCGCCGGAAACGCGCTACCTGGCGGGCCAGCGCATCGAGCGCCAGGTGTTCTGGGTGCCGCAATCGGGCGGCATCGGGCTGGGCATCAGCATCCTCAGTTACGCGGGCCAGGTCAACCTGGGCGTGGTGGCCGACGTGCAGCGGGTACCCGACCCCGACGTGCTGGCCCGCCACATGGTGACGGAATTCGAATCGCTGCTGCTGCGTTGCCTGACCATGCCGTGGCCGGCCCGCCTGGCGGCCGACGTCGGCAAAGCCGCCATCACGGCCACGCCGCGCCGCAAACGCAAAACAGCCAACACGGTAGCCAAGACCGCAGCCAAGACCGCCAGTACCTGACAAGAAAATATGACATGAATAAGAAAAAACTGACCATCGCGAGCGGAGTCGTGCTGCTGGTTTCGGCGCTGTACTTCAGCGGCGTGCTGCCGCAATGGCATCGCGAGCGGCCGGGCCAGACCATCCACCTGTCGGGCAATATCGAAGCCCACGAGAGCGTGCTCAGTTTTAACGGCTTGCAGGCGCGGGTGGTGCAACTGCCGTTCAACGAAGGCCAGTGGGTGGCCAAGGGCACGGTGCTGGCCGTGGTGGACCAGCAGGAGCTGAACCAGCAAGTGGCGGTGGCCGCCGCCGGCGTCGCCGTGCAGCGCAGCCAGCTGGAGATGGCACTGGAAAACGTGGCCGCCAGTCGCAAGACGGTGGAGGCGGACCTGGCCACGCTGGCCCAGCGCCAGCTGGACGTGGAACGCAGCCAGGCCTTGCAGCGGCAAGGCTTCCTGGCTACGGCGGCGCTCGACAACGCGGCTACGGCCCTCAAGCAGGCACGCGCCCAGCTCGAGCGCGACCGCGCCCTGGCGCAGGTGGCCCAGCGCAGCGTCAAGGTGGCGCAGGCCGGGGTCCACAGCGGCGAGCAGACCGAGCAGCTGAGCCGCATCATGGCCAGCTACGCCACGCTGGCCGCGCCGTTCGACGGCGTGGTGCTGACCCGCCAGGCCGAGCTGGGCGAGGTGGTGGCGCCCGGCACGCCCATCATCACGCTGGCCGACCTCGATCATGTGTGGCTGCGGGCCTACCTGAACGAGAGCGACCTGGGACGGGTGCGGCTGGGGCAGGAAGTGGCCGTCACCAGCGACAGCTTCCCGGACAAGCGCTTCACGGGCAAGCTGTCGTTCATCGCCGCCAAGGCCGAATTCACGCCGCGCAGTGTGGAAACGCACGCCGAGCGCGTCACCCTGGTGTACCGGGTCAAGATCGACATCGACAACCGCAACCGCCAGTTCGTGCCCGGCATGCCGGCCGACGCCGTGCTGGCGCCGGCCCAGCCATGACGGACCAGTCCCCGGCCACGCCGCCGCAGCCGCAGCCCCCGACGCCGCGGCCGCAGCCCTCGCCGCCGCCAGCGCCGCAGCCCCCGCAGCCCCCGCAGCAACCGCCGCTGGCACTGGACGTGCGCGGCGTGAGCAAGCGCTTCGGCGCGCTGACGGCGGTGGACAATGTGAGCTTCTCCGTGCGGCAAGGCGAAATTTTCGGCCTGGTGGGCCCGGACGGGGCGGGCAAGACCACCACCATGCGCATGCTGGCCAGCGTGATGCGGGCCGACGCCGGCGCCATCCGCATCGACGAGGTGGACGTGGTGGCCGATCCCGAACGCACCAAGCGCCACGTGAGCTACATGCCGCAGCGATTCGGCCTGTACGACGACTTGACGGTGGACGAGAACATCCGCTTCTTCGCCGACCTGTTCGACGTGCCGCGCAAGGTGTGGCAGGAGCGCGCCGTGCAGCTGCTGACGGCGTCGGGCATGATGCCGTTCCGCCAGCGCCTGGCCGGCCAGCTGTCGGGCGGCATGAAGCAGAAGCTGGGCCTGACCTGCGCCCTGGTGCACGCGCCGCGCGTGCTGCTGCTGGACGAACCGACCACCGGCGTCGATCCCGTCTCGCGGCGCGAGTTCTGGCAGATCCTGTATTCGCTGCGCGCCACCGGCGTAGCGATGGTGATCTCGACCGCCTACCTGGACGAGGCCGAGCGCTGCGACCGGCTGGCCCTGTTCGACGAGGGCAGCATGATGTATTGCGACACGCCGCAGCAGCTCAAGCGCGAGATGCCGGGCGCCATCGTGCGCGTGACGAGCGCGCGCCCGCGCGAAGCTGCCGCCGCCATCGAGCGCCTGGAGGGTGTGCAAGGCGTGCTGCTGGTGGGCGACGGGGTGCACGTGCACGTGGACGACGCGGCGGCCCGCAGCGCGGCGCTGGCACAGGCCCTGCAGGCGGCCGGCGTGCCGTCCGGGCCAGTCGAAACCATCGAGCCCACCATCGAAGACCTGTTCGTGGCCCTGCTCGAACGCAAGCACAAGGGGGCATGATGGACGCCCAGCCAGCCATCCAGGTCGAGCACCTGAGCAAGCACTTCGGCGCCTTCCGGGCGCTGGACGACGTCAGCTTCGACGTGGGCCGGGGCGAGATCATGGGCTTCCTGGGCCCCAATGGCGCCGGAAAGTCGACACTGATACGGGTGCTGTGCGGCCTGCTGCGCCCCGGCGGCGGACGTGCCGTGGTGGATGGCATCGACATCGCCCAGGACCCGGAGGCCGTGCGCCAGCGTATCGGCTACATGTCGCAGAAGTTCTCGCTGTACGGCGACTTGAGCGTGGCGGAGAACCTGCGCTTTTTCGGCGGCATCTACGGCGTGGCGCGTGGCGAGATCGAGGAACGCGTGGCCTATGCCGTGCGCATGGCGGGCCTGGAGGGCAGGGAGGATGCACTGGTCACCACCCTGGCCGGCGGCTGGAAGCAGCGGCTTGCGCTGGGCTGCGCCATCCTGCACCGGCCGCGCGTGCTGTTCCTGGACGAACCTACGTCCGGCGTCGATCCCGGCTCGCGGCGCCGTTTCTGGAACCTGATCCACGAGCTGAGCGCGGACGGCGTGAGCGTACTGGTGTCGACCCACTACATGGACGAGGCGGAGTACTGCATGCGCATCGCCATGATCGAATCGGGCAAGCTGATCGCGCTGGGCACGCCCAATGAGCTCAAGCACCAGTCGATCGGCGGCGCGCTGGTGGAGCTGGAATGCGTCAATCCCGGTGCCGCGCTGGACGTGCTGGCCGGCGCGCCGGGCGTGCATGATGCGGCCGTATTCGGCAACGCGCTGCATCTGCTGGTGGACGATGCGGAGCGCGACGGCGCCGCCATCGTCACCCTGCTGGAGC
Organism: Rugamonas sp. FW305-51; assembly: GCF_058786935.1. Lineage (NCBI taxonomy): Bacteria > Pseudomonadati > Pseudomonadota > Betaproteobacteria > Burkholderiales > Oxalobacteraceae > Rugamonas > Rugamonas sp. FW305-51. The sequence continues at coordinate 3,454 of NZ_JBYSZG010000058.1, read as the reverse complement.
AGCACGGCCAGCCCGGCGCGCGCTGCCGCGCCATCGAACCGGGCATGGAAGACATGTTCGTGCACCTGGTGCGCAAGTCGCGCCAGCGCAATGGGGCCGCCGCCAGTGCCGGCGTAGCTGGAGACGCGGGAGCGGCACCATGAAACTGCGCCGCATCGTCGCCATCGCGCGCAAGGAAACCCTGCAGGTGCTGCGTGACCCGCGCAGCCTGATGATCGCCTTGCTGCTGCCGCTGATGCAGATGTTCATGCTCGGCTACGGCGTGAACCTGGACGTGGACGCCATCCCCATCTGCGCCTACGACCAGGAAGGCAGCCAGCAAAGCAAGGACTTGCTGGCCCGCTTTGCCAGTTCGCGCTACTTCCAGCCGCCGGTGACGGCCACCAGCCACGCCGACGTGATCCGCGGCCTCGACGCCCGGAGCTGCACGGTGGCCCTGGTGATCCCGTCCGGCTTTACGCGCAACCTGGCCGACCAGGGCGGGGCCACCGTCCAGCTGCTGGTGGACGGCACCGATTCCAACACCGCCAACATCGCCGCCAACTATGCGCGGCTGGTGGTGGGCGGCTACGCCAGCGAGATCCAGCTGAAGGCGATCCAGCGCCAGGGCGGCCGCATCCCGACCCAGACCCCGGTGCTGGTGCAGGCCCGCGTGTGGTTCAACGAGGAGCTCGAAAGCCGCAATTTCATCATTCCCGGCGTGGTGGCGCTGGTGATGGCCATCGTCGGCGCCCAACTGACGTCGCTGACCATCGCCCGCGAGTGGGAACGCGGCACGATGGAGCTGCTGGTGTCCACGCCGGTGCAGCCGATGGAACTGATGATCGGCAAGCTGGCGCCGTACTTCGTGCTCGGCATGCTGGACGCCGCGATCTGCCTGGCGCTGGCCGTGGGCTGGTTCGAGGTGCCGTTCCGCGGCACCATCGTCACGCTGATGCTGACCACGGCGCTGTTCCTGATCGTGGTGCTGTGCATCGGCTATTGTGTGTCGGTGGCGCTGCGCAGCCAGGTGGGCGCGAGCCAGGTGGCGCTGGTGCTGACCATGCTGCCCACCACCTTGCTGTCCGGTTTTTCCTTCCCCATCGACCAGATGCCGGCCGTGGTGCAGGACGTGACCTACCTGGTCAGCGCGCGCTACTACGTGACGATCCTGAAGGCCGTATTCCTCAAGGGTTCCACGCTGGCCGAGCTGGCCGTGCCCGTGGCCTGCCTGGCCGCCTACGCCGTGGCGCTGGTCGTGCTGGCCGCGCGCGCCTTCCGCAAGACACTGGACTGACACTATGCTGCGCCGTATCGCCCAACTGCTGATCAAGGAATTCCTGCAACTGAAGCGCGACAAGTCGGCCCGTTTCCGCCTGCTGATCCCGCCCATGATACAGATGCTGCTGTTCGGCTACGCGGCCACGTTCGAAGTGTTCAACGTGTCCACCGCCATGCTGGACCAGGACCACACGCCGGAAAGCCGGGCGCTGGTGGCCGCCTTTGTCCACAGCAGCCGCTTCGAGCTGACCACGGTGGCCGGCACCCACCAGGAGGCGGAACAGGCCGTGGCCAGCAGTTCGGCCCAGGTGGCCATCGTGGTGCCGCCCGGCTTCGCGGCCTTGCTGCGCAAGGGCCAGAGCGCGCCGCTGCAGGTGCTGCTGGACGGGACCAATTCGAATACGGCCCTGATCGCGCTCGGCTACGTGGGCGACATCGCCAATAGCTACGGCCAGGCGCAAGCGCTGGAACTGGCCCAGCGCACGGGCCATGCACTGGCGCGGCCCCTGGTGCACATCGACGTGGCCCAGCGCTACTGGTACAACCCCAACCTGAACAGCCGCTGGTTCTTCGTGCCGGGTGTGATAGGGACGCTGACCTTGATTACCATCGTCAACCTGACGGCCTTCGCCATCGTGCGCGAGCGCGAGGTGGGCACGCTGGAGCAGTTGCTGGTCACGCCGATCCGGCCGGCCGAATTCATCCTCGGGAAGACGCTGCCGTTCTTCCTGATCGGCCTGATCGAGGTGGTGCTGGTGACCGGCGTGGGCATGTTCTGGTTCCACATCCCCTTCGTCGGCAATCCGTTCCTGCTGTTCGCCGCCACCTGCCTTTTCCTGATCAGCATACTGTCGATCGGGCTGTTCATCTCGACCATCTGCACTACCCAGCAGCAGGCCTTCGCCTCCAACTTCTTCGTGCTGAACCCGATGTTCATCCTGTCCGGCTTCAGCTTCCCGATCGCCAGCATGCCGCATGCGCTCCAGTGGCTGACGCTGCTCGACCCGCTGCGCTACTACCTCGTCATCATCCGCGGCACCTTCCTCAAGGGCGTGGGACTGGACGTGCTGTGGCCGCAGATGGCGGCGCTGGCCGCCATCGGCATCGTGTTGCTGACCGTGTCCGTGCTGCGTTTCCGCAAGGCGCTCGATTAACGGTAGACCAGCACCGGCACCGGGCAGTGGGTGGTGACGAGGCGGGTCTGGCTGCCCAGCAGCAGCTGGCCCAGGCCGCGCCGGCCGTGGGTGGCCATGCAGACCAGGTCGCAGTGGTACTGTTCCACCGCTTTCAGGATTTCCTCGTAGGGGCTGAAGGAATCGACCACGTGCACGGTGCACGGCACGCCCGCTTCGGCGGCGTCGTCGGCCACGCGCTGGGCCGCCTGTTCGGCCTCGGCCAGCATCTGCTTGCCGTATGCCTCCACGTCCAGCACGGCGCCGAATTCGGCGTACGGCGAATAGGGATAAGATTGCCAGACGGCCAGCACTTCCACCTTGGCGCCGCAATCGCGGGCAAACTCGATGGCGGCGTGGGCGGCGCGCTCGGACAGCTCGGAGCCGTCGGTGGGAACCAGGATGGTGGTAAACATAGTTGCTTTCGTTACAGGTTAGAGTGAAAAAGACAGGCGGCCGGCGCTACAGCACGACCACCTTGTCGGGTAATTCGTTGGGCCGTCCGGCCACGGGCGGGTAGTAGCGGGCCAGCATGCGGCCGACCATGCGCACGGCGCTGGCCGTACCCCGTTCGTAGCTGCCGTGGCCGAAGGCGCGCTGCATGCGGCGGCACACGCGGCCCCAATGGGGCTGTCCGGCCAGCGCGTGGACGCCGCGGTCGGCCACGATTTCCACGCTATGGTCGGCCAGCAGCAGGTAGATCAGCACGCCGTTGCGTTCGTTGGTATCCCACATGCGCAGGTGCGAAAACAGGTCGACGGCCCGTTCGCGCGCCGTGGTGCCGCGCCACAGGGCCGGCAGGGGCAGGGCCGCTTCCACGGCGAAGCGCACTTCGCCGCCATGCAGCCGTTCGCAGTTGCGGATTTCCCGTTCGATGACTTCCAGCGTCGCCGCCGGAAAGGCCAGGCGCAGCCGCCAATGCGGTGTGCAAAGATGGCGCAGCATGCGTTTCAGCTTGCCCATGGCTACCACCTGCCGGACGCGCCGCCGCCGCCGAAGCCGCCGCCACCGCCCCCAAAACC
>NZ_JBYSZG010000057.1:0-34329 GCF_058786935.1 Rugamonas sp. FW305-51 | reverse complement strand
CTGCCGCCCTCCGTCTATGAACGGGAAATGGCAACACGTGAACCTATCGTTGTGTCCGAATTTACTTGACCACCGCAGGCATGGCCATTGCCGCCGATGACTTCTACGTCTACCTCGCCGCCGATGTTAGTACTGCTATACGTGGTGGCAGCAAAGGCGCTAGCCGACTGCATATTGGCAAATTCCGGCCCCAGATTGACGGGGTCGGGCTGGCGCCAACCGCAGCAATAGCGGCGCCTGTTGATGGCGCTACTGTATATGAGGGAGCATCATTGACCGTTAAGGTCGATGCGCACGACGACTTTACTGTCGCCTCGGTAAGCTTTCTAATCGACAAACAACTGGTATTCACAAGTACGAGTGCCCCTTATCAGTACACGTTCACTGTTCCGGCTGGCACAGATAAGCTGGAATTGGGTGCCACAGCAAGGGATCTTAATGGCAACGATGGCGCGGCCACACCAATCAGTATCAGCATCTCTCCAGACCCGATGACTCAGGCTGTTGGGCAGGTTGTCAATATATCTGACGGCACCCCATTGGCCGGCGCCCTGATCTCCGCCCCGGGGGGGCGCACCGGCACCACCGATGCAGATGGCCGCTTCCGTATCCAGAATATTCCAACCGTGCTCGGGGACTTGGTTCTTCAAGCTTCATATACGTCACCGGACGGCTCGGTGCGAAGAGGATTCTCTTCTCGCATCCCGTCGATTCCAGCCGGAACTACGGACATGGGTCAGATCAGCGTCTTGGATAACGTGCGCTTCGAGACGGACTATGGCAAGCTTCAAACATGCACTGCATGCGACCGATGGACGCTACCTTTCCCTGTCAAGACCTTTGGTGTTGCCGCACAAAAATTCATGCTCTCCTACGGCGACCTCTTGTTGATATCCGACACAGGTCGCGGCAGTCAAATATTCGCCTTGGCCGACGGCATGGTCAGCGGCTTCAAGACGTTTATCAACGATACACTCCCAGATCGCTATGTTATTACCCAGGTCCGCAACTTATGGTATGAACATAATCCTAACGGCACGGACACTGTGCAGTTTCAACTATTCCGCAATGGCAGCATTGTCATTGCGTACAAAGGCATCGGTTCGCTTAGCAATAATCTCCTGACAGGTATTGTCCCACCAGCAGGCTTGAATCGAATACTAGTGGATTTCAGCAGCCGCCCGGATTTCGACATCACGGCGGACTATGCAATCCTCGAATACTTTGATCGGACGAATCATTTTGACCTCGACAATGGGTTCATTATATTTACGCCAATCGCGGATGGAGGCTACAACATTCGAACTATCTTGCCACCACCTTTAGCTCCTTCTACCATCCTCTCCGGCGCCGTCACGGCCACAACGCCCCAGGTTGCTCCCACTCAACTGCGGGCTTCCGCGCTCCGTCAAGGCAGGGCATTGACCGGCAGCGCGTTGGCCAACGCCGAGGTACACGTCAGTTCCTCGGGCAACCCACACTATCGTGGCATGACCAATACCGACGCACAAGGCCGCTTCACATTGGCGGGAGTTCCTCCCGGCGGCATCAGCGTTGAAGTTTGGCGCAACGGCACATTGCTGGCGCGCGGCAGCGGGATATCCATCCCCGACAAATCCGGATCTGAGCAATTGCACATCGAATTGGTATCGCCAGAAGTCTGGCCAAGAGACTGAAAGGACCAACGATGAACTGGAAACTAACCTGCGGACTGGGCCTGGCAGCGATGGCCGTCAGCGCTACTGCGGCCACCATTCTGATCGACGCATCCTCGCGCAGGAACGCGATTGGCCAGGAACTCGGGTTGTCCGGACATATGCAGGATGACGAGGAATACGCGGCCTCGCTGGCGCAGCTGTTGGAACACGGTCGGCGCGTGTTCTCGGCCAACTGGACCAAGGCCGAAGGCGGAGGCCGTCCGCTCACCAAGGGCAACGGACGCACGTTGTCCGACGTGTCGATGCCGCTGACCGGCGCGCGCGGATTCAACCGCATCTCGGGGCCGGACGCCAATTCCTGCATGGGCTGCCACAACCAGCCCTACGGCATCGCCGGCGGCAGCGGCGATTTCGTCGCCAACGTGTTCGTACAGGGACAGCGATTCGACTTCGCCACGTTCGACCGTGGCGACCTGGTGCCGACACGCGGCGCGCTCGACGAACGGGGCCAGCCGGTAACGCTGGCCAGCATCGGCAATTCGCGCCATACCCCGGGCATGTTCGGCGCCGGTTACATCGAGATGCTGGCACGCGAAATGACGACTGAACTGCAACACCAGCGCGACGGCATGCGCCGCGGCGAAACGCGCGCCCTGGGGGCGAAAGGAATCGCCTTCGGAAGATTGACGCGGCGCGCGGACGGCCTGTGGGACGTCAGCCAGGTCACAGGCCTGCCCCGCTTGAGCCTGATTACCGCCACGCCCATCGATCCGCCCACGCTGGTGATCAGGCCGTGGCATCAGGCCGGCAATTCCGTCTCGCTGCGCGATTTCACGAACACTTCATTCAACCAGCACCACGGCATCCAGTCCACCGAACGCTTCGGCGCCAACACAGACCCGGACGGCGATGGCTACAGCAATGAGCTGACGCGCGCCGACGTCACCGCCGCATCCTTGTTCCAGGCCACCATGGCGGTGCCGGGGCAAGTCATCCCCAACAACCCATCGGTCGCGCAAGCCATCGTCCGCGGCCAGCGCAATTTCAACACGTTCGGCTGCGCGTCCTGCCATGTACCGGCCCTGCCCCTGAGCCGCGACGGCTGGACTTTCACCGAACCAGGCCCGTTCAATCCAGCAGGCAATCTGCACATGGGCGACGTCAAGACCATCAAGGTCAATCTGAATGACCGCTCGCTGCCATTGCCGCGCCTGGCACCGGAACACCCGGACGACAGGATGTTGATGGTACCCGCCTACACCGACCTCAAGCTGCACGACATATCGGCCCCCAGCGATCCGATGCCGGTGGAATCGCTGGACATGAACTGGCCCGTTTGGGCCCCCAAGTTCCCGGCCGGTAACCGGCGTTTTCTGACCCGTCGCTTGTGGGGTATTGCCAATTCCGGGCCGTATTTTCACCATGGCATGTACAGCACCATGCGTGAAGCCGTGCTGGGACATGCCGGTGAAGCGCTCGCCATGCGCGAAGCTTACCAGGCTGCGAGCAGCGACGACCAGGATGCGCTGATCGAATTCCTGAAATCCCTGCAGGTGCTCCCGCCCGGCACGGCAAGTCTGGTGGTCGATGAAAACTACCAGCCCAGGAAGCGCTAGGCTCGCCGGCAAGAGACGTACGCACATACCGCGGAACAGGCGCAAAAAAGGGGAGCCGCAGCTCCCCTCCTCCCCACATCCATCCGCGCCAGGCGGACTTACATGATGTGATGTCCCAGCCACCACGCGCACGCCGCCACGAAGGCCGACGCGGGAATGGTGAAGATCCAGGCCCACACGATGTTACCGGCCACGCCCCAGCGCACGGCCGACATCTTCTGTGCCGAGCCCACGCCGACGATGGCGCCGGTGATGGTGTGAGTGGTCGACACCGGCACGCCGAAGTGGCTGGCGATCAGCAGCGTCAGCGCGCCGCCGCTTTCGGCGCAGAAGCCGCCCACGGGTTTGAGCTTGGTGATCTTCTGGCCCATGGTCTTGACGATGCGCCAGCCGCCGAACAGCGTGCCGGCCGAGATGGCCGTGTAGCACGACACGATGACCCACATCGGCGGCGTCTTGTCCGTCACGGCCACCTGGCCGGCCGCGATCAGCAGCATCCAGATGATACCGATGGTCTTTTGCGCGTCGTTGCCGCCGTGGCCCAGGCTGTAGCTGGCGGCCGACACCAGCTGCAGGCGGCGGAACCAGCGGTCCACCTTGCGCGGCGTGGAGCGCACGAAGATCCACGACACCAGCAGCATGATCAGCGAGCCGAGGATGAAGCCCAGCAACGGCGACAGGATGATCCATTCCACGGTCTTGAGCAGGCCGCCGCCGGCCAGCGCGCCGGTGCCGGACTTGGCCACGGCCGCGCCCACCAGGCCGCCGATCAGGGCGTGCGAGGACGACGACGGAATGCCGTAGTACCACGTAAACAGGTTCCAGGCGATGGCGCCCACCAGGGCGCCGAAGATCACGTACTGGTCCACCACGCCGGGATCGATGGTGCCCTTGCCCACCGTCGCCGCCACGCCCAAGCCCACCACGAAGATGGCGGTGAAGTTGAACAGCGCGGCCATGGCCACCGCCGTCTGCGGCTTGAGCACGCCGGTCGATACCACCGTCGCGATCGCATTGGCGGCGTCGTGGAAGCCGTTCATGAAGTCAAACACCAGTGCCAGGGCGATCAGGACGCCCAGCACATAGATGCTTATTTGAAGGGTATGCATGAATTATTCTTTTCGATTTTGTCTGATTCAGGACGTCGGCACCGCGGATAGCGGTGCTTAGGCGTTTTCTACGATGATGCCTTCGATGATGTTGGCCACATCTTCGCAACGGTCGGTCACCGTTTCCAGGATTTCGTAGATGGCTTTCATCTTGATCAGATGGCGCACGTCCGGTTCATCGCGGAACAGCTTGGACATGGCGGCGCGCATCACGTGGTCGGCGTCCGATTCCAGGCGGTCGATCTCTTCGCACACGGCCACGATCTTGCGCGAGTTGTCCATGTTGTGCAGCATGCCCACGGCTTCCTTGACTTTTTCCGTGCAGGCCAGCACCAGTTCGGCCAGGCGCTTCGCTTCCGGCGTGACCGAGTGCAGGTCGTACAGCGAGACGGTCTGGGCCGCGTCTTCCAGCAAGTCCAGGATGTCGTCCATGCGGGTGATCAGCTTGTGGATGTCGTCGCGGTCGAGCGGGGTGATGAAGGTCTTGTGCAGCAAATCGACCGTGGCGTAGGTGATCTTGTCGGCTTGCTTCTCGACGCCCTCAATGGCGTGCACGCGGTTTTCCAGGTCGTCGAAATTGCTCATCAGGGCCAGCATTTCGCGCGCGCCCTTGACGCACAAGTCGGCGTGCTGGTTAAACAGGTCAAAAAATTTGCCCTCGGTGGGCATCAAACGTCCAAACATGTCATTCTCCGTTGAGTATTTCGAGTTGCTTGGCCGCCCGTGCGGACGGACGGCGCGTTGGGTTAGTCGCCTTGGTAAAGCGCCAGGTTACCGACATAGTTACCAAACTTGGTGTATTGGCCTATCCAGGTCAGACGCACGGCGCCAATCGGGCCGTTACGCTGTTTGCCGATGATGATTTCGGCTGTGCCTTTATCGGGCGAGTCCGGGTTGTAGACCTCGTCGCGATACAGGAAAATGATCACGTCCGCGTCCTGCTCGATAGCGCCCGATTCGCGCAAGTCGGACATGACGGGACGTTTGTTGGGGCGTTGCTCCAGCGAGCGGTTCAGCTGGGACAGGGCGATCACGGGGCACTGCAGCTCTTTGGCCAGGCCCTTGAGGCTACGCGAAATTTCCGAAATCTCGGAGGCGCGGTTGTCGCCCTGGGTCGAGCCCGTCATCAGCTGCAGGTAGTCGACGATGATCAGGCCCAGCTTGCCGCACTGGCGCGACAGGCGGCGCGCGCGGGCCCGCATTTCGATCGGGTTCAAGGCCGGCGTTTCGTCGATGAACAGCTGGGCGTCGTTCATCTTCTGGATGGCGTGCGTCAGGCGCGGCCAATCCTCGTCGTTCAGGCGGCCCGTGCGCAGGCGGTGCTGGTCGAGCTGGCCCACCGAGCCCAGCATACGCATGGCCAGCTGGGCGCCGCCCATCTCCATCGAGAAGATCGCGACGGGCAAGCCCGCTTCGATGGCCACGTTCTCGCCGATGTTGACGGAAAACGCCGTCTTGCCCATCGACGGGCGGCCGGCCACGATCACCAGGTCGCCCGGCTGCAGGCCCGAGGTCATGCGGTCCAGGTCGATAAAGCCGGTCGGCACGCCCGTGATCTCGCTCTGGTTGTCGCGGCTGTAGAGCTCGTCGATGCGCTCGACCACTTGGGTCAGCAGCGGCTGCACGGCGGTCCAGCCAGCGGCGCCGCGGGCACCCTGCTCGGCGATGGCGAAGATCTTCGATTCGGCCTCGTCGAGCATCTGCTTGACTTCCTTGCCCTGGGGGCTGAAGGCCTGGCCGGAGATCTCGTCGGCCACCGTGATGAGCTGGCGCAAAATGCCACGATCGCGCACGATCTCGGCATAACGGCGGATGTTGGCCGCCGATGGCGTGTTTTGCGCCATCGCATTCAGGTAGGAAATACCCCCCACGTCGTCCGCCTTGCCCAGCTGGGTCAGCGCTTCGAACACGGTGATCACGTCGGCCGGCTTGGAGCCGTTGATCAGCCGCACGATCTGTTCGAAGATGATGCGGTGGTCATAGCGATAGAAGTCTTCCGCATGCATGAAGTCGGCGATGCGGTCAAACGCCGCATTGTCACGCAACAAACCGCCGATCACAGACTGTTCTGCTTCGATGGAGTGCGGTGGAATGCGGAGCGAATCGACTTGTGGATCTGGGGGGGCGTTCATGGCGCGAATTATACCTGCATAGTCGTCCGTCAAAAATTATTGACGAGAAAAAAGTTCGTAGCTGGGCTACAAAAATGGGCGCGCGCCGCAGGTGGCGTGGCAAGAATATGCTGCACAGCAACATCTTGCCAAATAAGCCAAATGGGCGGCCCATAGAAAAAGCCGGGCAAGCCCGGCTTTTTCTGGCGCTGCAGCGGGCGTTGCCGCCCGCGTCTAGCGTGTGTTACTTAGGCAGCTTCGCCCACGACAGCAACGGTCACTTCCACCACCACGTCGGTGTGCAGGGCAACGGTCACTGGGTGCTCGCCGGTGGTCTTCAGAGGACCGGTAGGCATGCGCACGGCAGCTTTTTCCACGGCGAAACCAGCTTTGGTCAGCGCTTCAGCGATGTCGAAGTTGGTCACGGAACCGAACAGACGGCCGTCCACGCCCGCTTTTTGCGACACGTTCACGGTCATGCCGTTCAGCTTCTCGCCTTGGGCTTGGGCAGCGGCCAGCTTGGCGGCAGCAGCTTTTTCCAGTTCAGCGCGCTTGACTTCGAATTCCGCCACGGCGGTCGCGGTAGCGCGGCGAGCCATTTTTTGCGGAATCAGGAAGTTACGTGCGTAACCGTCTTTGACTTTAACGACTTCACCCAGGTTGCCCAGGTTAACGACTTTTTCCAACAGAATGATTTGCATAGTTCTCTCCAGGATCTTATCTGTACGACGCGATTAAGCGTGGTGCAGATCGGTGTATGGCAGCAGCGCGAGGTAACGAGCGCGCTTGATTGCGGTGTCAACTTGACGCTGGTAGTGCGCCTTGGTACCGGTCAGACGTGCTGGCATGATCTTGCCGTTTTCCTGGACGAAATCTTTGAGCGTGTCTACGTCTTTGTAGTCCACTTGTTCCACGTGTGCAGCGGTGAAGCGGCAGAACTTCTTACGTTTGAACAGTGGGTTTTGCTGCTTGCGCTTTTCTTTCAGCTTGAGCTTGTTTTTGTCGAACTTTTTACCGAATGCCATTTTAGGCTCCTGTATCTAAATAGGTGCGCTGTCTGCGACAGCACGAAAATCAATGATGTGAAATACCAGGCTTTTGCTATTGCGGCTTTTCTTGTTCAGAAATCCCGTGAACTGATATACGCCTGCCAGTGGCGCCTGGCTGAAGCGGCCTGAAATGTCGCCCGCGGCAACCGCGGACACTTCAAACTCGCTCAACCTGGCGATGCCCGCCTCCATCTGCTGCGACCTGTGCTGCAAGGTGGCATTCACAATCGGCATGCCGGCCGGGGTGTACCGGATGGCGTCCCGCTCGGCGATGAGGGCGGTAAACTGGAGCTGGTTCAGTTCGGAATCCTGCTCAATTAAGCGGCTGGAGCAGCGGCTGCTGCTGGAGCTTCAGCGCGATGGGATTTCGCTGCATCTTCACGTTGTACCGACTTCATCATTGGCGAAGGAGCGGTTTCCGCTTTCTTCATCTTGACGGTCAGATGACGCAACACGGCATCATTGAATTTGAATGCGGTTTCCAGCTCGACCAGGGTCTCGTTGTCGCACTCGATGTTCATGCAGATGTAGTGTGCTTTGGCCAGTTTCTGGATCGAGTAAGCCATTTGACGACGGCCCCAATCTTCAACACGGTGTACCGAACCGCCGCGGGTGGTTACGCTGGCTTTGTAACGTTCGATCATGGCGGGCACTTGCTCGCTCTGGTCCGGATGGACGATAAATACTATTTCATAGTGACGCATGCAAACTCCCTTAAGGACTGTGAAAATAGCCCACCCTGGCGTCAAGACAGGTGTGGGAAGAGGTAAGCCGGCGACTATAGCAGCTTTCCTGCCAAAGTTCAATACCGATAGCCGTTTTGCCCGTGGCGGGCGCCAAATGGCGCCCGGTGTGCGCCCCGCGCAAGTTTTTTTCACATTATTTCGCCCAAAGCAAGAAATCCCTCTTGCAATCACAGGCGCACTGTACAAAAATACAGACTGTCTATATACACAGCCCCTGGCGCCCCCATGATTAAGCTCACTGCACGGCAAGAACAAATTCTCAACCTGATCAAGGATGCCATCGAAAACACCGGCTTCCCGCCCACCCGCGCCGAGATCGCCAACGAGCTGGGCTTCAAGTCCGCCAACGCGGCCGAGGAACACCTGCAAGCGCTGGCGCGCAAGGGCGCCATCGAAATCGCGGCCGGCACCTCGCGCGGCATCCGCCTGCTGGGCCAACATGCGGAAGCGGCGGCGGCCAAGGTGGCCGCGTCCGTGATGATGTCGCTGCCGCTGATCGGGCGCGTGGCGGCCGGCTCGCCCATCCTGGCGCAGGAAAACCTGGAGACCAGCTACAGCGTGGACCCGGCCCTGTTCTCGGCCAAGCCCGACTTCCTGCTCAAAGTGCGGGGCGAATCGATGCGCGACGCCGGCATCATGGACGGCGACCTGCTGGCCGTGAAAAAAGTAGACAGTGCCAAGAACGGCCAGATCGTCGTGGCCCGCATCGGCAACGATGTCACGGTCAAGCGCTACCGCAAGACCGGCTCGACCATCGAACTACTGCCGGAGAACCCCGACTTCAAGATCATCAAGGTCGACCCGGAAGCGGACGAATTCGCCCTCGAAGGCCTGGCCGTGGGCCTGATGCGCACCTGGCACTAAGCCGCCCATCCGCCCCGAGCCAGCAGGCCCGCGGCGCCGAATAAAAATGGGGACGTACCCCATTTTCAGGTAGGCCTGAAAATGGGGTACGTCCCCATTTTTTAAAACGCTGCCGTCTTTCCCAACCGAAAAATGGGGTACGTCCCCATTTTTTGGGGTTTAGCAGCCGGCCAGGGCGGTGCGGAAGTCGTCCAGCAAGTCCGCCTCATCCTCGATGCCCACCGATACCCGGATCAGCGATTCGGCAATGCCCATCGATGCCCGGCGCACTGGACCCATTTCGTAGAAGATGGTGTGCGCCACCGGGATGATCAGCGTGCGCGTGTCGCCCAGGTTGCTGGCCGGGATGGCCAGCTTGAGCCGGTTCAGGAAGTCGAAGCAGTCGATGCCGTCCTTGAGCTCGAAACTGAGCAGCGAGCCATACGTGCGGAACAGCTCGCCCGAAATGCCATGCTGCGGGTGCGACGCCAGGCCGGGGTAATACACGGCCGCCACCCGCTCGTCCGCTTCCAGCAGGCGCGCCAGCGCCAGCGCGTTCGAGCTGGTGCGCTCCATGCGCAGCGCCAGCGTTTCCGCGCCCACGGCGATGTGGTGCGCCGCCTCCGGCGCCAGCGAGGCGCCAAAATCGCGCAAGCCCTTGGCCCGGATCTGCGCCAGCCCCCATTGCACCGGCGCCGCCTTCTTGTAGTTCTCGTAGATGTGCGGATAGCGCGTCCAGTCATAGGCGCCCGTGTCGGTCAGGCTGCCGCCCAGCGCGTTGCCGTGGCCGCCGATCGACTTGGTCAGCGCGTTGACCACCAGCCCCGCCCCCACCGCCTTGGGCAGGAACAGGTAAGGCGTCGTCATCGTGTTGTCGACCACATACAGGATGCCGCGCGCCTGGCACAGCTCGCCGATGCGCTTCAAGTCCGCCACCTGGGTGCGCGGGTTGGCGATGGTTTCCACGAACACGATACGGGTGGCCGGCGTCAGCGCCGCTTCCACGTTGGCCACGTCGGTGGCGTCCACGAAGGCCACGTCCACGCCCTGCCCGGCCACGGTCTGCCACAGGCTGTTGGTATTGCCGAACAAGAACGACGACGACACCACATGGTCGCCCGCCCGCAGCAGCGACTGGAACACGGCGCCGATGGCGCCCATGCCGGTGGCGAAGCAGATGGTGCCCACGCCCTGCTCCATCTTGTTGACCTTGTCTTCCAGCGCCGAGATGGTGGGATTGCCTTGGCGGCCGTAGCGGAAGCCCGGCTCCTTGCCCTGGAACACGGAAGCCAGCTGGCGCGCATCGCCATAGCCGAAGGCGACCGAGGTGTGGATGGGCTTGTGCAGCGAGCCGTGCTCGATGCCCTTCTGCCGGTCGTTGTGCAGGATGGTGGTGGTGAAGCCGTAGTTTTTCTTGTCGTTCATGTCGAGTCCGAATACAAAAAACCCGGCGCGGGCATCAGCCGGCGCCGGGTGGGAACTTAACTTAGCCTTCCGTGGTGGCCAGGTTCAGGTTCAGCTGGGAGCGGGCCGCATCCTCGGCCGGCGCGGCCTTGGGGTGATGACGGGCATATTCCAGCTTGTCCAGGTAGTCCTTGGAAATGTCGCCCGTGACGTAGATGCCGTCGAAGCACGACGCCTCGAAGCTCTTCAGTTCCGGATTGACGTCGGAAATGGCGCGCTTGAGCGACTCGATGTCCTGGTACACCAGCGCATCGGCCGTGATTTCGCGGCACACTTCCTCGTTGGTGCGGCCGTAGGCGATCAGCTCGTCGCGGGTAGGCATGTCGATGCCGTACACGTTAGGGTAGATCACCGGCGGCGCGGCCGAGGCGAAGATCACTTTCTTGGCGCCCGCTTCGCGCGCCATCTGCACGATCTCGCGGCTGGTGGTGCCGCGCACGATGGAGTCGTCCACCAGCAGCACGACCTTGTCCTTGAACTCGGAAGCGATGGCGTTCAGTTTCTGGCGTACCGACTTCTTGCGCGCGGCCTGGCCCGGCATGATGAAGGTGCGGCCGATGTAGCGGTTCTTGATGAAGCCTTCGCGGTATTCGATGTTCAGCGCCAGCGCCAGCTGGATGGCGGCCGGACGGGACGAATCGGGAATCGGCATCACGACGTCGATCTCGCCATCCTTGAATTCGCGGCGGATCTTCTCGGCCAGGTATTCGCCCATCTTGAGGCGGGTGGCGTAGACGGAGGCGCCGTCGATCACGGAGTCGGGACGGGCCAGGTAGACGAACTCGAACACGCAAGGGTTGAGCGACGGATTGTCGGCGCACTGGCGCGCGTGCAGCTTCTTGTCGGCGTCGATGAACACGGCCTCGCCCGGCGCGATGTCGCGCACGAAGCGGAAGCCCATGCCTTCCAGCGCCACGGATTCGGAGGCGACCATGAATTCCTCGCCCTGCTCCGTCTCATTGATGCCCAGGCACAGGGGACGGATGCCGAACGGATCGCGGAAGGCCAGCAGGCCGATGTCGGCGATCTGGGCCACGGCTGCGTAGCCGCCACGCACACGGCGGTGCAGCACGGCCACGGCCTTGAAGATGGCGTCCGCGTCCAGCACCAGGCCGGTGGTGGCCTTCTGGATTTCGTGCGCGAGCACGTTCAGCAACACTTCCGAGTCGGAATCGGTGTTGATGTGGCGGCGGTCGTTCTTGAACATCTCCTGCTTGAGCTGTTCCCAGTTGGTCAGGTTGCCGTTGTGGGCCAGCGTGATGCCGTACGGCGCGTTGACGTAGAACGGCTGCGCTTCCTCCTCGCTCGACGAGCCGGCGGTAGGATAGCGGCAGTGGCCGATGCCGGTATTGCCTTGCAGCGTACGCATGTTCCGGGTACGGAACACGTCGCGCACCAGGCCGTTCGCCTTGTGCATGGCGAACATGCTGCTGTGGTTGGTTGCAATGCCTGCTGCATCCTGGCCGCGGTGCTGCAACAGCAGCAATGCGTCATACAGCAGTTGATTGACAGGTTGATGGGAAACGACGCCGACGATGCCACACATGGTGTGCTCCTAGACTGGTATTACTGATTTAAAGAATTCAAAAATTCACATGCTGCGCCAGCGCAGCAGGCAGGAAGGGTTTCACGGTACGCGCCCCGGTCTCCGCAAGCGGACTCAACAACGCGTTGCGCCAGAACGCCTGGCGCGGTATGGACGTCATGCCGCACAGGATGACGACCGCCAAGACGATCACCAGGCCCCGACCCAGGCCGAACAGGCCGCCCAGGCCCCGGTCCACCAGGCTCAGGCCGCCGGCCTGCACCAGGGCGTCCAGCGCCATCGTGAGCAGGCCCATCAAAATCCGCGCGCCGATGAACAGCGCGATAAAGGCCAGGATCAGCCGCACCACTTCGCCCGGCACCACCTCCGGCAACATGTGCGCCAGCGACGCGCTGTAGGCGTTGGCCACGATGAAGGCGATGATCCAACTCGCCAGCGAAAACATTTCCTTGACCAGGCCGCGCATGGTGCTGATGACGATGGAGGCCACCAGCACGAAGATCACCAGATAATCGAATAACGTCACGTCTAACCTATCCGTCGCGCCGCGTTATACGGGAACCAGGCTGCCGCTCAGGCCCAGCTTGCCCAGCTTGGCGCGCACTTTCTCCGCCTCTTCCTTGCTGGAGAACGGGCCCACGCGCACGCGGGTGCGTTCGCCGGCCTGGGTCGGCACTTTCTGCGTGTACGACTTGATGCCGGCGCCGCGCAGCTTCTCCTGCAACTCGTCCACCTTGTCCTGGGTGGCCAGCGCGGCCACCTGCAGTACGAATTTCTGGCCAGCCGCCTCGGCCGGCTTGGCCGCCGCCTTGCCTTCCAGGATGGCCATGGCGCGGGCCGCGTCATCAGCCGACTTGGCCTCTTCCTTGACCGGCTTGGCTTCCGCCTTGTGTTCCGGCTTGGCGTCCGCCTTCGCTTCCAGCCTGGCTTCCGCCTTGGCGTCGGCCTTCGCCTCCGTCTTGTGCTCGGGCTTGGCTTCGGCCTTCAGGTCCGGCTTGTGCTCGGGCTTGGCTTCCGCCTTGGCCTCGGTCTTCACCTCGGGCTTGTGTTCGGGCTTGGCCGGCTTGGCTTCCACCTTGGCCAGCTCGGCCGCGGGGATGGTTTCCTTGGGCTTGGCAGGCACGGCGGCCGGCTTGGGCTCGGCGACGGCCTTGGGCTCGGCCACGACGGCAGCGGCAGCGGCAGGCGCCGGCTTGGCCGCGCCAGCCTTGGGCGGCTCGGTGACGATTTCTTCAGTATTGTCCAAAGCGGCGCTGGCCGCTACCGTTGCCGCAGCGGGCAGTTCGGCGCTCTTGTCCTTGGATGGAATCTTGATGTCGATGTCGGACGACAAGGGCTTGGGCTCGGAATCGAGCACCATGGGCAGGCCCACGGCGACGGCCAATGCCAGGGCGATGGCGCCCACCAGGCGGCGGCGCGCACGTTTCTTTTCCGGCAGGACGGGATCGGCCGCCTCGGCATCGGCGCGGGAACGGCCTTTGCCGCCGGCCGACGAGGCGCGCTTGGAGCGGGCCCGCTCCGTGGCAGCCTGGTCGTCTGCGCGGGAATAATAGCCGCTGTCCTGGCCAGCGGACTCTTGCTTGTTTTTACGGAGTTTCGAGAACAAGCCCATGCGTGATTTCAGTCGATTACGGTCAGTGGAATGCGGATTTTCGCGCTGCCATGACGCCGGCAACGGTGAGGAAAGATCCAAAGACCACAATTCTATCATTCTCCCCGGCGCGGCTGATTGCATTTGCGTATGCCTGGGCTGGATCGTCGAATATATTTACCGTCCGTTCCGGGCGCTCTGGCTGCACGATCTGCACTTTTGCCGCCAGTTCGGAGGCCGTGGCCGCGCGCGGCGACGGCAGGCCCGTCAGGCACCAGTGGTCCACATGCTCGGACATGGCGGCGATCACGCCGTCGATATCCTTATCGTGCATGGAGCCGAACACGGCATAGGTGTAGGGATGGAAGCCCATATTGCCCAGGTTCAGGTTCAGCGCGGCGGCGGCATGGGGATTATGGGCCACGTCCAGGATCACGCTCGGGCGGCCAGGCAACACCTGGAAGCGGCCCGGCAGTTCCACCGTCACCAGGCCGGTGCGCACTTCCTGGGCGCCCACGGGCAGTTCCAGCTTGAGCGCTTCCAGCGCGGCCAGCGCGGCCGAGGCATTGAGCAGCTGGTTGGCGCCGCGCAGGCTGGGGTAAGCGAGGGAATTGCGGCGCTGGTTGCGTCCGCCATAGTTCCACTGCTGCTTGTCGCCCGAATAATTGAAATCGCGCCCCATCAGCCACAGGTCGGCGCCGATGGCTTCGGCATGGGCGATCAGCGACTGCGGCGGCACGGGATCGCTGCAGATGGCCGTCTTGCCCGGCCGGAAAATGCCGGCCTTCTCGAAACCGATCGCTTCGCGGGTATCGCCCAGGTAATCCGTATGGTCGATGTCGACGCTGGTGACGATGGCCACGTCGGCATCGATCACGTTGACGGCGTCCAGCCGGCCGCCCAGGCCCACTTCCAGGATCACCACGTCCATGCCGGCGCCGGCCAGCAGGTGGCAGATGGCCAGCGTAGTGAACTCGAAATAGGTCAGCGGCGTGTCGCCGCGGGCCGCCTCGACGGCATTGAAGCTGGCCACCAGCTGGTCGTCACTGGCCAGTTCGCCGTTGACGCGGGCCCGCTCGTTGAAGTCCAGGAAGTGCGGCTTGATGTACAGGCCCACCTTGTAGCCGGCCCGCAGCAGCATCGATTCCAGCATGGCGCAGGTGGAACCCTTGCCGTTGGTGCCGGCCACCATGATGACGGGGCAGGCGAAGGCCAGCGCCATGCGGTCCTTGACGGCGCGCACGCGGTCCAGGCCCATGTTGATGACGGTTTCGGCGTGGCGCGACTCGAGCAGCGCAAGCCAGGCGGGCAAAGTGGTAGGGAGCGTAGACATGGGAATGGACATCTGAATGAGCGCGGCGCGCAGCGGACCGGAATCCTGCTGCGCGCCGACGGGTAAAACGGCTGCGTATTACGCCAGGACCTCGACGGCCTGATTCTGCAGCAGGGCCAGCAGGCGGGCGATTTCTTCGCGCATCTTGCGGCGGTCGACGATCATGTCCACGGCGCCTTTTTGCACCAGGAATTCGGCGCGCTGGAAGCCTTCCGGCAGTTTCTCGCGCACCGTATTCTCGATCACGCGGGGGCCGGCGAAGCCGATCAGGGCCTTCGGTTCAGCGATCACCACGTCGCCCATGAAGGCGAACGAGGCGGACACGCCGCCCATGGTGGGGTCGGTCAGCACGCTGATGAACGGCAGTTTCTTGTCCGACAGCTTGGTCAGCATGGCGGTGGTCTTGGCCATCTGCATCAGCGACAGCAAGCCTTCCTGCATGCGGGCGCCGCCGGTGGCGGTGATGCAGACGAACGGCACTTTCTGTTCCAGCGCGATCTGGGCGCCGCGCACGAAGCGCTCGCCGACCACGGAACCCATGGAGCCGCCCATGAATTCGAACTCGAAGCAAGCCACGACGACGGGCAGGCTCATGATGGCGCCGCCCATGACGATCAGCGCATCGGTCTCGCCGGTCGCTTCCATGGCCTGTTTCAGGCGGTCCGGGTATTTCTTGCTGTCTTTGAACTTGAGGGTATCGACGGGCAGGGTTTCCTGGCCGATTTCATAGCGGCCGCCGGCGTCGAGCAAGCCGTCGAGGCGCTCGCGGGCGCGGATGCGCATGTGGTGGTCGCACTTGGGGCAAACGTGCAGGTTCGATTCCAGATCGGTGCGGTACAACACCGCCTCGCAGGACGGGCACTTGACCCACAGGCCTTCGGGCATGGTCTTGCGTGCCGCGGCGTCGGACCGCTGGATACGCGGGGGCAGAAGCTTTTCCAACCAACTCATCATTTCTCCTTGCTGCTAACTAGTGGCGGAAGTGTAGCCGTTTCTCGCCCCCCTGTCGAACATTCTGAATTAACAACATTATCAAATTAAAATGTCAAATGTCGTTCGGCAAGCCCGGCAGATCGCACGATCACGCAAGCCATACTGAGGACACTGCCGCCCTACTGTTCGCCCACGCGAGGCAGATCAAGCTTGATTTCCTGACCGGTCGCAGCTATTTGCCGCAGGTAGATTTCCATCATATGCTCGGCCGACAAGCCATACTGATCGCCCATCTTCTGGAAATAAGCGGTTGCCGAATGAGATAGTCCGATAGTTACCTGCCGCCCTAGCAGCTTGAAATAGGGATTATCGATGGGTGGGGCCGGTAATACATCCAATTCGTTTTCACACATAACGACACCTTAACGGTACAGTTTTATTTCTCTGGCCGAGGCCCGGCGGGCGGAAAAGATACGAATCATATCGCCACTGCGATAACAATGACATACCGACAACAGCTTGCCGTCGTTGCTGAGCCCGATGGCAATGAACCTCCCCTCATCATCGGAATGCGCCACATCGAGAACAAGTTGCAAGTGAGAATCATCAAACACCGTTTGCGCTTCGTCGAAGCTGATCCCGTGTTTGCGCAAATTGGATTTTGCCTTTTGAATATCCCACGCAAAATGCACAACCGCTCCCTTACAACATAGTTAGGTCTTAACTATGCGTCAAGGTGAGCGGTTGGGGTTTGAGGGGCGGCAAGCCGCCCGGGATCAGGCGTCGAGGGCGGTGCGGATGCGGGCCACGAAGGCCTGGACGGCCGGCACGACCGCATCCTGGGCATTGTTTTCGATTTCCTGGATGATGCGGCTGCCGATCACGACGGCATCGGCCACCTCGGCCACGGCGCGGGCCGTGGCGCCGTCGCGGATGCCGAAGCCCACGCCGATCGGCAGCTTGACGTGCTTGCGGATGGCCGTCAGGCGCTCCGCCACTTCCGCCGTGTCGATATTGCCGGCGCCCGTCACGCCCTTGAGCGAGACGTAGTAGCTGAAGCCGCCGCCAACCTTGGCCACCTGGGCGATGCGCTCCTCCGTCGAGGTGGGCGCCAGCAGGAAGATCAGGTCCAGCCCGTTGGCGCGCATGGCGGCGGCGAATTCCTCGCACTCCTCCGGTGGGTAATCGACGACGATGGCGCCGTCCGCGCCCGCTTCCTTGGACGCGGCGATGAAGGCGGCGGCGCCGATGCGCTCGATCGGGTTCGCATAGCCCATCAGCACCACGGGCGTGCTCTCATTGGTCTTGCGGAATTCGCGCACGTAGTTGAACACGTCATGGATGCCCACGCCGAACGCCAGCGCCCGCTCGCAGGCGCGCTGGATGACGGGGCCTTCGGCCATGGGGTCGGAAAACGGCACGCCCAGTTCCAAGATGTCGGCGCCGCCGGCCACCAGGGCATGCATCAGGGGCACGGTCAGTTCCGGCGCCGGGTCGCCGGCCGTGATGAAGGTGACGAGGGCGGTTTTTTTATCGGCTTTCAGGGCCGCGAAAGTAGGTGCAATACGGGACATGGTCTGTTCTTTCAAATGGGGAGGAGTCGGATGGCGGCTCAGCGCATTTCAAGCTGAAAATCAGCTGAAATTGAGGCCCATCCGTTCCGCCACCGTATGCATGTCCTTGTCGCCCCGGCCCGACAGGTTGGCCAGCACGATCTGGTCCTTGGGCAAGGTGGCCGCCAGCTTGGCCGCGTAGGCCAGCGCGTGCGACGACTCCAGCGCCGGGATGATGCCTTCGATATGGCAGCAATCGTGGAAGGCGGCCAGCGCCTCCTCGTCCGTGATCGAGACGTACTGGGCCCGGCCGCTGTCCTTCAGGTAGGCGTGCTCGGGACCGACGCCCGGATAGTCCAGGCCGGCCGACACGGAATGGGTCTCGATGATCTGGCCATTCTCGTCCTGCAGCAGATAGGTGCGGTTGCCGTGCAACACGCCGGGGATGCCGCCCGTCAGCGACGCGGCGTGCTTGCCCGATTCCAGGCCCTCGCCGGCCGCCTCCACGCCCACCAGCTTGACGTCCTTCTGGTCGATGTAAGGATAGAAAATACCCATCGCGTTGGAGCCGCCGCCGATGCAGGCCACCACGTAGTCGGGCTGGCGGCCCGTCATTTCCGGCATCTGCACCAGGCATTCCTCGCCGATCACGGACTGGAAGTCGCGCACCAGCATCGGATACGGGTGCGGGCCGGCCACGGTGCCGATGATGTAGAAGGTGTTTTCAATGTTGGTGACCCAGTCGCGCATGGCTTCGTTGAGCGCATCCTTGAGCGTCCTGGAGCCGGACTCCACCGGCACCACGGTGGCGCCCAGCAGCTTCATGCGGTACACGTTCTGGGCCTGGCGCTTGACGTCCTCGCTGCCCATGTAGACCACGCATTCGAGGCCGAAGCGGGCGCAGATGGTGGCCGTGGCCACGCCGTGCTGGCCGGCGCCCGTTTCGGCGATGATGCGCGGCTTGCCCATGCGCTTGGCCAGCAAGGCCTGGCCGATCACGTTGTTGATCTTGTGGGCGCCCGTGTGGTTCAAGTCTTCGCGCTTGAAGTAGATCTGGGCGCCGCCGGCCTGCTCGGACCAGCGCTTGGCGTGGTAGATGGGCGACGGCCGGCCGACGAAGTGCTTGAGCTCGTAGCGGAACTCTTCCAGGAAGGCCGGGTCCTGGCTGTAGCGGGCATAGGCTGCGTTCAGCTCGGCCAGCGCATAGGTCAGGGTTTCGGCCACGAAGGAGCCGCCGTAGGGGCCGAAATGGCCGCGGGCGTCAGGCAGCTGGTAATCGGTGGCGTGGAACAGGGGGGCGGCGAGGCCGCTCTCAGGCAAGGCTTTCATGGTGGTTTTCTCTTTCAATGATGGCATCGGCGGCCCGCACCGCCGCGACAAAGTCGGCGATCTTGCGGGCGTCCTTGATCCCCTTGGCCGCTTCGACACCACTGCTGATGTCCACGGCGTAGGGACGTACACGTACCACCGCGTCAGTCGCGCTGTGTACGCTCAAGCCACCACTTAAAACGACCCGAGGCGCGAGTTCTTTTGGGATGAGAGACCAATCAAATACCTTTCCTGCGCCGCCATAGGCTTCCACGAACGTATCGAGCAACAGGCTGGAAAACAGTGGACTGGCGGCGCGGCATTGCTGCTCGTATTCTAGCAAATCGTCCGGCAGTGTGTCAGGTTTGACGCGGAACACGCGCATGAACTGTCGTCCGCACGCCGCGGCGATGGCGGCGCTCTCCCCCACCGTCTCGTCGCCGTGCAACTGGATCAGCGACAGCGGCGCCACCCGGGTGGCGGCCGCCACCTCGTCCGGGCCGGCGTTGACGAACAGCCCCGTGCACGTAACGAAGGGCGGCACGGCCGCGATCAGTTCGGCCGCCTGCTGGGGCGTGACGTAACGGGGACTCTTAGGATAGAACACGAAACCGAGCGCGTCGGCGCCGGCCGCCACGGCGGCCCGCACGTCTTCCACCCGGGTCAGGCCGCAAATCTTGATGCGCGTGCGATGCATGGGCACTCCTTCAGAACCAGGGCAGCGGGCTGGTCGTTTCCAGCGGCAGCTGCCATTTGGGATCGTAATCGATGCGGGCCAGGTACAGGCCGTCGGGCATGAAGGTGGGCGCGGCCTGGTGGCGATCGCGCGCCTCCAGCACCTGGCCCAGCCATTCGGGCGGCTGGCGCCCCGTGCCCACGTAGACCAGCGAGCCCACCAGGTTGCGCACCATGTGGTGCAGGAAGGCGTTGGCCGTCACCGTGAACACCACCAGCTCGCCCCGCCGTTCGATCCTGATTTCGTGCATCAGCTTGACGGGCGACTTGGCCTGGCACTGGGCCGCGCGGAACGCCGTAAAGTCGTGCCAGCCCAGCAGCGGCGCCACGGCCGCCTGCATCCGCTCCACGTCCAGCGGGCGGAAGCAGAAACCGGCCCGGCCCGTCAACAGCGGCGAGCGGGTGGAATTGTTGTACAGCACGTAGTGGTAAGTGCGGGCGCGGGCGCTGAAGCGGGCGTGGAATTCGTCGCCCTCGGGGTCGGACACGATTTCCTTGGCCCAGCGTACGCCGATCGACGGCGGCAGGAAGGCGTTCACGCCCCGCACCCAGGAATGGGGCTCGCGGTCCAGCTCGGTATCGAAGTGCACCACCTGCTCCAGCGCGTGCACGCCGGTGTCGGTGCGGCCGGCGCAGGTGGTGGCCAGCTTGACCGTGGCAAACCGTTCCAGCGCCAGTTCCAGCTGGTCTTGCACCGTGTGGCCGCCATCCTGCTTCTGGTAGCCGTGCCACGCCGTGCCGTCGTACTGGACGCCGATTGCTATCCGTTTCAATTGCTGCCCGCTCAAAAGTTAAGTCAGCGCATTATAAACGGGAAACGAAGGGGGAATGGCCGGGACGGCGGTCCCGGCCGGCGCTACCGACCGCCTAGCCCAGCAGGGCGCGCATGGAGCTGGCCTTGGCCACCTGCTCGTCGCTGCCGCCCCGTATCACTTCGTCCAGCAGCTCGCGGGCGCCTTCCTTGTCGCCGATCTCCTGATAGGCGATGGCCAGGTCCAGCTTGGTTTCCATTTCCATGTGGACGGCCGACTGCGGCTCGGCGCGGGCCGGCTTGGTTTCGACGGCCGCGTTGTTCAGGTCCAAATCGATGCTCGACAGGTCGAACTCGGGCGCGGCCACTTCCGCCGGGGCCGGCGCGGCCGGGATTTCCGGCAGCGCGAAATCGCTGGCGCTCAGTTCGGCGGCCGGCGCCGGGGCCGGCACGGCCGGGATGTCGAAGTCCATCAGGTTCAGGTCGGCCAGCGGATCGCTGTCCACCACGGGCAGCGGGGCCGGTGCCGGCGCCGCGGCAGGCGCGGCGGCTGGCAAGTCCAGGCCGAAGTCCATGCTGAAGTCGTCGGCCGGGGCCGGCGCTGCGGCGGCGGCTGGCGGCGGCGCGGCGTCGAAGCTCAGGTCGAACGCGGCTTCTTCCGCCTTGGCTGGTTCGGCCGGGGCCGCCGTTTCGGCCGCCGGGGCGGCCGGCGCGGCGGCCGAATCGAAGCTCAGGCCACCGAGGTCGAAGTCCAGGAACTGGTCGGCGGAGGCGGCAGCGGCCATCGAGGCCGGCGTCGGCGCGTCCGACGGCACGGCCGTCTCCAGGGCGCCGAAGTCCATGGCGGCGGGCGCCCCGGCATCCTGGCTCAAGTCCAGGTCCAGGCCGCCGCCGGCTGGCGCGGCGAAGCTGCTGCCCAGGTCATGCGGCGCCTCGGCAGGGGGCGGCGCGAACATGGATGGATCGAAATCGTTCATCGGTGCGGCGGCCGGGGCCGGGGCGGCCGCCTGCTGCTTGCCCGACGCGTACAGCGGGTTGTGCGGGTCGAGCGCCAGGCCCAGCGCCACGGCCTGAGCCCAGTCGTCGCCCTCGCCCCGGGTCTGCGAATACAGCTCGGAAGCCTGGGTTTCGAAGGCGCGGCTATCCTTGCGGGTGGCGTAGATTTCCAGCAGCTTCAGGCGCACGGCGTGGCGCTCCGGATGCATACGCAGCGCTTCCTTGAGGATTTCCTCGGCCTGGGCATCGCGGCCGTAGGCGATGTAGACGTCGGCCTCGGCCACCGGATCGACTTCATTGGTGTCGAGCTGGCTGGCCGATGGGGCGAAGTTGGAATTGAATACGCTGTTGTTGGTGTCCACGCTCTGGCCGCCCGTTTCAGCGATCAGCTGCTGGCCCGTGGTGGGCGAATCGCCCAGCACGCTCGTTTCCGTACGCACGTCGGCACCGGCCTGCTCCTGGCGGCGGCGGCGTGCCACCAGCAGGCCCACCCCGCCCAGTAAGGCAGCCAGGCCGGCACCGATGTAGGTGATGTTATCCATCACGATGTCGGCGATGCTCGGCTCGGCGATGCGCGGCGGCACCACCACCGTACGGCGCGGCTTGGGCGGCACGCTGGCGGCCGCCGGGGCGCTGGCAGGGGCCGGCACACTGGCCGAGGCATGGGCCGAAGCGCTGGCCGGCGCATTCAAGTCGATCACGGGCGCGGGCGCGGGCGCGGAGGCGGCGGCCAGGGCCGAAGCCGACGGTTTCTTCTGGTCGGCCAGGGCCTTGTTCTTCACGGCCATCAGCTGTTCCAGGTCGCTGACGTTCTTTTCCAGCTCCTTGACCCGGTTGGCCGCGTCGGCCACCTGCTTTTCCTTGGCGATCTTGTCTTCCACCGCCATGGCCGTCTTGCCGCCGGCCGGGGCCGAGGCGGGATTGGCCTTCGACAGTTTCAGCTGGTCCTTCGCTTCATTGACGGGCGTGGCGCGCTCTTCCACCTTGGCCGTGATCTTGCCGGCCACGCTCTGGGTCGCTTCCGGCTCCTTGGCCGGAGCGCTGGTGGCCACCTGGCCGGCCAGCTTGCTGCGGTAGGCATTGAAGTCGGCCGCATGGGCCACCACCACGCCGCGCGCCTCGCCGTCGGTGGCGGTGGCGCGCACGGCGTCCGCGTCGGGCACGGCCAGGATGCGGCCCGCCTTCAGGCGATTCATGTTCTTGCCCGCGAACGCTTCCGGATTGGCGCGGTACAGCGCCACCAGCATCTGGTCCAGCGACACGTCGACCGGCTTGAGCTGGCCGGCGATGCGGCTCAGGTTGTCGCCCGCCTTGACCTTGTATTCACCGCCCGCCTTGGGCGCTTCCGGTGTCCGGCGCGCCCTGGCCGGCAGGTCCGGCGCGGCCGTGGCCGCCGCCGGCGCGGCCGGTGCGGTGGCGGCGGGACGGGACGGCTCGGCCGGCGCGGCCACCTGGGCCGGCTGGGTGCTGCGCAGCTCGGCCGGATCGAGCAGGAAAGTATATTCACGCACCATGCGCCCGCCGGTCCAGTTCAGTTCCAGCAGCATGTCGACGAACGGTTCGTTGACGGGCTGGCCGGAAGTGATGCGGATGATCTGGCGGCCGTCGCGCTGCTGCACGTCGAAGCGCAGCGACAGCAAGGTGGGATTGAAGTCGATATTGGCGGCGCGGAAGGCTTCGGTGGGAGCCAGCTTGGCCACCAGCGCGCCCGCTTCGTCAGCCGAGACAGCCGTCAGCTCGATCTCCGCCCGCAGCGGCTGACCGAGCGAGGACAGCACGGTCAGCTTGCCGAGCCCGGCGGCGTTTGCTGCGGGGGACAAAAGCACGGCACAGGCGACGGCACTGGTCAGTGTTTTCAACGCGAACGAAACGATGCTGGGGCGAGAGGTTAAATGCATAGTGGGCGGCAAAAGAGTTGTCAGAGGGAAAAATGTTACTTTCCCGGAAGTATCAACATATCACCATGGACAGGCCCACGCAAGCTTTGCGCGTGCCGTGCACCCCGATATGTCACCTTGGCGCCTAATGTAAGCTGAAAAAAACCGTTTGGGAAGCATGCGTCAAAAAAAACAGCGGCGCCCGTTTGCACCGGGGCCGCTGTCGGATCGTGGCGGATGTCGCGTCCGCCGGATGATGGGCGATGTGCGCCCCGATGTACGTCCGTTAACGTTCGTTATGCATCAAGCACGATGCGCAGCATGCGGCGCAGCGGCTCGGCCGCGCCCCACAGCAGCTGGTCGCCCACCGTGAAGGCGGACAGGTAGTCGTTACCCATGCTCATCTTGCGCAGGCGGCCGACGGGAATCGTCAGGCCACCGGTCACGGCGGCCGGCGACAGATCCTTCATCGACGCTTCGCGCGTGTTCGGCACTACCTTGGCCCACTGGTTGGACGAGGCGATGATGTCGGTCAGCTCGTCCAGCGGCACGTCCTTGGTCAGCTTGATGGTCAGTGCCTGCGAGTGGCAGCGCATGGCGCCGATGCGCACGCACAGGCCGTCCACGGGAATGGCCCTGGAGCCGAAGTCCGGGCCCAGGCCCAGGATCTTGTTGGTCTCGGCGCCGCCCTTCCACTCTTCCTTGGACTGGCCGTTGCCCAGGTCCTTGTCGATCCATGGAATCAGGTTGCCGGCCAGCGGCACGCCGAACTGGCGGGTCTCGTCAGCCGACATGCCGTGCTGGGTGGCCAGCACCTGGCGGTCGATTTCCAGGATGGCGGACGCGGGATTGTCCAGCAGCGGCTTGACGGCGCTGTTGATGGTGCCGAACTGGGTCAGCAGTTCGCGCATGTGCTGGGCGCCGCCGCCCGACGCCGCCTGGTAGGTCATGGAAGTCATCCACTCCACCAGGTTGTGCTGGAACAGGCCGCCCAGGCCGATCAGCATGCACGACACGGTGCAGTTACCGCCGACGAAGTTCTTCACGCCCTTGCCCAGCGCGTCCTTGATCACATGCATATTGACCGGGTCGAGCACGATCACGGCATCCTTTTCCATGCGCAGGGTCGACGCGGCGTCGATCCAGTAGCCGTTCCAGCCGGCCGCGCGCAGTTTCGGGAACACCTCGGTGGTGTAGTCGCCGCCCTGGCAGGAAATGATGATCTCGCACTTGCTCAGCTCGGCGATGTCGGTCGCGCTTTTCAGCGTGGTCTCGTTTTTCGCCATGGCCGGCGCCGCGCCGCCCGGGTTCGAGGTGGTGAAGAACACCGGTTCGATGTGGGCGAAATCGCCCTCTTCCTGCATGCGCTGCATCAGGACCGAACCGACCATGCCGCGCCAACCTACCAAGCCTACTAGTTTCATCATCATTCCTTCAATATCATGTAAATCGTTTATACCGTTCCGTCTTTACTGCGCCAGCGCCTTGAGCACCGCGTCGCCCATCTCCTGCGTGCCCACCTTGGTGGTGCCCGCCTCGTAGATGTCCGGCGTGCGCAGGCCCTGGGCCAGCACCGCCTTGACGGCGTTTTCGATGCGGTCGGCCTGTTCGGCGCGGTCCAGCGAGTAGCGCAGCATCATCGCCGCCGACAGGATGGTGGCCAGCGGATTGGCCACACCCTTGCCGGCGATGTCGGGCGCCGAGCCGTGCGACGGTTCGTACAGGCCCTTGTTGTTGGCATCCAGCGAGGCCGACGGCAGCATGCCGATCGAGCCGGTCAGCATCGAAGCCTGGTCCGACAGGATGTCGCCGAACATGTTGCCGGTGACGAGTACGTCGAAGCGCTTCGGTGCGCGCACCAGCTGCATGGCGGCGTTGTCGACGTACATGTGGTCCAGCGCCACGTCCGGATATTCCTTGTGCACGTCGGTGACGATGTCGCGCCAGAACTGGAACGTCTCGAGCACGTTGGCCTTGTCCACGCTGGTCAGGCGCTTGTCGCGCTTTTGCGCGGCCTGGAACGCCACGTGGGCGATGCGGCGGATCTCGCCTTCCGCGTAGCGCATGGTGTCGTAGCCTTCGCGCTGGCCCTTGAAGAGGCCGTCCGGGCATTCGCGCACGCCGCGCGGCTGGCCGAAGTAGATGTCGCCCGTCAGTTCGCGGATGATCAGGATGTCCAGGCCCGACACCACTTCCGGCTTGAGCGTGGAGGCGCCCGCCAGTTCAGGGTACAAGATGGCCGGACGCAGGTTGGCGAACAGGCCCAGTTGCTTGCGCAGGCCCAGGATGGCCTGCTCGGGACGCAGCGAACGCTCGAGCGTGTCGTACTTGAAGTCGCCCACGGCGCCGAACAGGATGGCGTCGGCCGCCTTGGCCAGCGCCAGCGTGCCCTCGGGCAGCGGGTGGCCATGGGCCGCGTAGCCGGCGCCGCCCACGGGCGCCGTTTCGAGTTCGAATTTTTCGTCCAGCGCGTTGAGCACCTTGACGGCCTGGTCGACGATTTCCGGGCCGATACCGTCGCCCGGGAGGATAGCAATTTTCATAGTGTTGGTTCGAGATTAGATGACGTTGGCCAGCCAGGGCTGGCTTGCCAGATGACGCGCCTCGTAATCGCGGATGGTATCCGCGTGGCGCAGGGTCAGGCCGATATCGTCCAGACCGTTCATCAGGCAGTATTTGCGGAAGGCGTCGATCTCGAAGGGGTAGGAGATGCTGCCATTGCTGGTGGAAATGCGCTGCTGCTCAAGGTCGACCACCAGACGGTAACCGGGGAAGGCCTTGACTTCGTTGAACAGATGATCGATCTGCGTTTCAGGTAAAACGATGGGCAGCAAGCCGCTCTTGTAGCAGTTGTTGAAGAAGATGTCGGCGAACGAGGGCGCGATGATGGCGCGGAAGCCGTACTGATCCAGCGCCCACGGCGCGTGCTCGCGCGAGGAGCCGCAGCCGAAGTTCTTGCGGGTCAGCAGGATCGAGGCGCCCTGGTAGCGCGGCTCGTTGAGCACGAAGTCCGGGTTCAGCGGACGGCGGCTGTTGTCCTGCCCCGGCTCGCCGTGGTCCAGGTAGCGCCACTCGTCGAACAGGTTGGGGCCGAAGCCGGTGCGATGGATGGACTTCAGGAATTGCTTCGGGATGATGGCGTCGGTGTCGACGTTGGCGCGGTCAAGCGGGGCCACCAGGCCTTCGTAGATCGTAAATTTATCCATGATACTCATTCGGGTTGTGCGGCGGCGGACCGCCGGGGCCCGCCGCACTGCGTGTTATTTTTTGCTGGAAGCGCCTTCGACCGCTTCCCCGACTTTCTTGACGTCCTTGCCGAAACCGTTAATGGTGTTGCAGCCGGTCAGGATCAGGGCCAGGAGGGACAGGGTGAATAGTTTCTTCATGGTGTAGTTCGCTTGCAGAGAGTGGTAACGGTAATGATGATCAGCGCAGCGCGCGCACGTCGACGAAGTGGCCGGCGATGCCGGCCGCCGCCGCCATGGCCGGCGACACCAGGTGGGTGCGTCCGCCCTGGCCCTGGCGGCCTTCGAAATTGCGGTTCGAGGTCGAGGCGCAGCGCTCGCCCGGCTCCAGCCGGTCGGCGTTCATGGCCAGGCACATCGAGCAGCCCGGCTCGCGCCATTCGAAACCGGCATCCTTGAAGATGCGGTCCAGCCCTTCGCGCTCGGCCTGGTCCTTGACCAGCCCGGAACCGGGCACCACCATCGCCAGCTTGACGTTGGAGGCGCGGTGCTTGCCGCGCACCACCTCGGCCGCCGCGCGCAAGTCTTCGATGCGCGAGTTGGTGCAGGAACCGATGAATACCTTGTCGATGCGGATGTCCTCGATGGCCGTGTTGGGCTTGAGGTCCATGTAGACCAGCGCCTTTTCCATCGCATCGCGCTTGACGCTGTCCTTTTCCAGGTCCGGATCGGGCACCCGGCCGTCGATCGACGTCACCATCTCGGGCGAGGTGCCCCAGGTCACCTGCGGCTTGATCTCGGCCGCGTTGAGCGTGACCACCAGGTCGAAACGGGCGCCGGCGTCCGAGTGCAGGGTGCGCCAGTATTCCACGGCGCGCTCCCAGTGCGGGCCCACGGGCGAGAACGGACGGCCCTTGACGTAGTTGATGGTGGTGTCGTCCACCGCGATGATGCCGGCGCGCGCGCCCGCTTCGATGGCCATGTTACAGACCGTCATCCGGCCTTCCATCGACAGCGCGCGGATGGTCGAGCCGCCGAATTCGATGCAGTAGCCGGTGCCGCCGGCCGTGCCGATCTTGCCGATGATGGCCAGCACGATGTCCTTGGCCGTGACGCCGGCCGGCAGCGTGCCGTCCACCTGCACCAGCATGGCCTTGGATTTTTTCTGCAGCAGGGTCTGGGTGGCCAGCACGTGCTCCACTTCCGAGGTGCCGATGCCGTGCGCCAGCGCGCCGAAGGCGCCGTGGGTCGAGGTGTGCGAGTCGCCGCAGACGACCGTCATGCCCGGCAGGGTCGCGCCTTGCTCCGGCCCGATCACGTGCACGATGCCCTGGCGCTTGTCGTTCATATTGAAATAGGTCAGGCCGTAGGACTTGGCGTTGGCGTCCAGCGTTTCCACCTGCAGCCGCGAAACCGGGTCGGCAATGCCGTGGGCGCGGTCGGTGGTGGGCACGTTATGGTCGGCCACGGCCAGGTTGGCCGACACGCGCCACGGCTTGCGGCCGGCGGCGCGCAGGCCGTCGAATGCCTGCGGGCTGGTGACTTCGTGCACCAGGTGGCGGTCGATGTAAAGGATGGTCGTGCCGTCTTCTTCGGCCTTGACCACGTGCGATTCCCAGAGTTTGTCGTAAAGCGTCTTCATCATGATATATGCAGTGCTGCTACCGCCTGTGTGAGTGATCCACTTTGATTATGCCATATTTGTGCAATGCAAAAGCGGCGCCGCCCTCCAGCCTCGTGAGCCGATGCGGTTTCGCGTTCTGATACACTTCTTATGACTCCTTTGCTATTTTGTATCGCATTGCCGCCCCGGCCAGCGGCCGCGACGGCGAAAAAAAAGCCTGCGGGGGTCGCAGGCTGAGTGTCAGAGGCTGAGAGCATTTCGGGCATGACCGAGCAGCGCGCCAGAAGGTGGCCGATCAAGGCGCAAAGCACAGCCATAGCGGGCTATGGCGAGCATTTGCAACGCCGAGCGGGCGCTTTCTGGCGTGATGAGCGGGCATGAACGAAAGACTCTCAGCCTCTCAGTCGCCAGCGTAACGCTAGGCTGCCATTCGGACACTGCTGCGGCACCCGTCCATCAGGAACGATAGGCCCACCACCAGCACCAGCTCGCCCTCGGCGGAGCGGGCCGTGCCCGTAATGCCTTCCACGGCGATGGCCGTCATCGGCTTGATCACCAGGTCGGCCGTGCCGTCCACGGCCGCCACGGCCAGGATGTACGGTTGTGGCGCGGCAACAACAATACCCACCTTCTCGCGGCAGCTCTCGTAACCGAGGGCGCCGGCCAGCGAGCGCACCGGCAGCGGCCGGCCCTGGTCCTTGAGCACGGGCGCGCCGCCCACTTCCATGAACACTTCCGGCAGCTCGACCACGCGCTGCACCACCGCCATCGGCAGCGCCAGCGCCGCGCCCGAGGTGGACACCAGCATGGTCGGCACGATCGACAGTTCGATCGGCAGGCGGATGGCGAACTTGGTGCCGAAGCCCAGCGCCGATTCGATGTGGATGGCGCCGCGGTTCTTTTCCACCGCCGTCTTCACCACGTCCATGCCCACGCCGCGGCCGGACACGCTGGAAGCCACTTCCTTGGTCGAGAAACCGGGCAGGAACACCAGCTGGAAGCAGTCGTCGGCCGTCAGCTGGGCCGATTCGCTGATCAGGCCCTTCTCCAGCGCCTTGGCGCGCAGCTTGATCGGATCCATGCCCTTGCCGTCGTCCTGCAGCACGATCATCACGCTGTTGGCTTCCTGCCAGGCCTTGAGCGAGATGTAGGACTTGGTGGACTTGCCGGCCGCCACCCGCTCCTCGGGCGATTCGACGCCATGGTCGAGCGCGTTGCGCAGCATGTGCACCAGCGGATCGTACAGGCTGTCGACGACGACGCGGTCCACTTCCGTTTCCGCGCCCTCGATGGTCAGCTCGATGTCCTTGCCCAGGTCCTTGGCCAGTTCGCGCACCAGGCGCGGAAACTTCTGGAACAGCCGGCCCACCGGCTGCATGCGGGTGGCCAGCGTGGCGCGCTGCAGCTCGGTCGAATAGCGCGAGGCCCGCTCCAGCGTCTCGGCCAGGGTGGCCATCAGGGTCGCGGCCTGGCCCTCGAATTTGAATTGCAGCAGGCGTTCCAGCAGCACGGCGGCCTGGTTGGCGGCCTGCACGGATTCGCCGGCCACTTCCAGCAGCGCGTCGAGCTTGACGGCGTCGACCCGGATGCTCTCTTCCTTGACGGGAGCCGACTGCGGCCGGTCTTCGCGCTTCTCGCCTTCGGGGCGGGCGCGCGGCGCGGCCGCCGGGCCGGCTGCCGCCACGGCGGCAGCAACGCCTTCGGCCACGGCGGCGGCCGGCGCGGCCGAAGGCGCGGGAGGCGCGGTCGGGGCCGGGGCGGCGCTGCGGGTGTAGGTGCCTTCCGGCACCACGGAGAGATACATGCCTTCCCAGTCCAGGCCGTCGGCGGACGGGGCGGCGGACGGCGCGGCGACCGGCGCGGCAGCGGCGGACGGGGCCGGGGCGGCGGCCGGCTTGGCGGCGGCCTTGGCCGGCGCCTCCGACTTGCCCTCGATGGCGTCCTTCAGGATCGCTTCCAGGTCGTCGGGCATGGCCGGCAGCGACTCGGGCTCGGCGCCGTTCGACAGTTCGGCCAGCTGGTCGGCCACGAAGCCGGACGCCTGCAGGGCCGCCTCGATGGCCAGCGGCGTGACGGGCGCGGCGCCCGTGCGCAGCGCGTCAAACAGGTTTTCCGTCAGGTGGCAGGCCGCCACCAGGGCCGGCAGGTTCATGAAACCGGCGCCGCCCTTGATGGTGTGGAACGAACGGAACACCGCGTTCAGGGTTTCCTTGTTTTCCGGGTCGCGTTCGAGGCGCAACAGGTGTTCTTCTACATTGACAGCCAGATCCATCGCCTCGACGACGAAATCCTTGAGCATATCGTCCATTAGAATCCCAGATCAGCAAGCAGGTCGTCGACATTGTCCTGGTTCAGCGCCACCGCCGGAGCCGATGGGCCTTGCATCAGAGACACTTCTTTTTGCGCCAGTTTCTCGCGCACGTCGGCCGGCGCGTTGTCGCGCAGCAGCTGCGCCAACTCGTTTTCCACCGTCTTGGTGATGGTGACCACTTTCTTGATCAGCTGGCCCGTGATGTCCTGGAAGTCCTGGGCCATCATGATTTCCAGCAGGCGGGCTTTTTCCGCCTCCGTGGCCACCGACACGGCCTGGGCGAACGACTTGGAGTCGCCGGCCAGCACCTTGAACTGGTCCAGGCTGAGCTTGCCCGCGAACAGGTCGTTCCAGCGGTTCTCCATATCCTTGGACTGCTTGGACAGCACATCCTGGGCCGGCATGCCGTCGTCGAGCGTGTTGAGCACCTTGTTGGCGGCCTGTTCGGTCAGGCTGGCCACATATTCCAGGCGGTCCTGGGCGTCCACGATCTGGGACGACGCTTCCGTCAGGGCCTTGTCGTAGCCCAGTTCGCGCAGCGAATCGTGCAGCAGGCGCACGATGCCGCCCAGGCGTTCGAACATGGGCTTGTCGCCGGCCGCGCTGTCGTCGTCGGCGCCGTCGGCCGCCGGGGCCGCCGCGGCGGCGGCCGGCGCCACGTCGGCGGGACGGGCTGCCGCCACCTGGTCGAACAGGCTTTCCAGGTCATCTTCCGCTGCGGCCGGCGCTGGAGCGGGCGCTGGGGCGGGCGCTGCGGCCTTGCTCTGGGCAGACACTTCATCAAATAGTGCGTCGAAATCATCAGCGGCGTTGGTCATAATCCCTGCTTCTCCATAATTTGTAAAATTGCTGCCCTCATCTTGCTTTTGTCACCCTGTGCCGCCCCATCCGCAGGCGGGCGCGAGAGTGATGACGCCCGGCAATATAACGCGCTTACGCGAGTTTAGCAGGGCGGCGCCGGATTGTTCAATCTCCGGGGCCGGAAAGCCGGTCGGCATACCCGCAGCTCAGGGTGGAAAGCCAAGTTTTCTGTTGTATTTGCAGATACTAACATTGGAAAGATCGGCCAGGTATGGCGGCAACCACAAAACAAGTGCCCATATGCAAAAAATGATGCGCTAGCATTGACCTAACAGCAACTGCTGTTATGCTTATTGATACAGATCAAGACTTTCCATGCTAACAATAATGTGAATCGGGACTACAATTAAACTGGAGCGCTGGCCCCGCTTGCAGCTTGCCAGCCGCGCCGCCGGCTGGGTGCGTGCCGGCGTGAACCTAGGAGGACTGCCATGTACCGCAAGATCTTGATTACGACCGACGGCTCCACCGTGTCGAGTAAGACGGCATGCGCCGGGGTCGACTTTGCCGAGCAGATGGGGGCCGACATCCTGGCCCTGTTCGTGGCGCCGGAATACCAGTATCCAATCTACGTGGAAATCATTCCCCCCAGCTATCCCAGCGAGGAGGAATACATGGCCGCCATGCAGCGCGCCGGCCAGCAGCACGTGCAACCGATCGTCGACGCGGCCGCCCGCCGCGGCCTGCGCTGCCAGGGCATGACCGTGTTCGCGGAAAGCCCGGCGCTCAAGATCGTCGACGTGGCCGCCCGCGAAGGGTGCGACCTGATCTTCATGGGGTCGCACGGGCGCAGCGGCTGGGGCCAGCTGTTGCTGGGCAGCGTCACCAACAAGGTGCTGTCGCACTCGCGCATCCCGGTGCTGGTGCACCGCCTGATCAAGGAACCGGCGCCCGCCGCGCCCTAGGACAGGGCCGGCAATATTGATTAACTGGCATGGCCGCCGCGATTTTGCGGTAGTATGCTGCGGTTCGGCGCATGGCGCGCCCGGGCCAGTGTGTTCCCATCGCAAACTTTGAACCCATGCCGAAAGGCATTATCCAGACCGACCTATGATACGAATTGTCATTGCCGACGACCACACCATCATGCGCGAGGGACTCAAACGCATCCTCGACGGTGCGCCGGACATCGACATCGTGGGCGAGGCGATCGACGGCTTTGAAGTGCTCAACCACGTGCGCCAGGGCGGTTTCGACCTGCTGCTGCTGGACCTGTCCATGCCGGGGCGCAGCGGAGTGGACCTGATCCGCCAGATCCGCAGCGAGGCGCCCAAGCTGGCCATCCTGATCCTCACCATGCATGAGGAGGAACAATACGCCGTGCGCGCCATCCGGGCCGGGGCCCAGGGCTACCTGACCAAGGAAAGCGCCGGCACCCAGCTGGTGGGCGCGATCCGCAAGGTGGCCTCGGGCCGGCCCTACATCAGCACCGAAGTGGCTGAACAGCTGGCCCTGAACATCATGATGCCCAACGAGAGCCTGTTGCACAAACAGCTGTCGGACCGCGAGTTCGAAGTGTTTTCGCTGCTGGTGGCCGGCAAGTCCATCACGGAAATCGCCAACGGCCTGCACCTGAGCGTGAAGACGGTCAGTACCCACAAGACCCGCATCATGCAGAAGATGGGCATGAATTCGCTGTCGGAAATGGTGCAATATGCCGTGGCGCATCGTCTGTTATCGCCCTTCAAAACCTGAACTTCCCGCCCGGCGCCGCCCCGGCAGCCGGGTCCAGTAGGACGACTCCTACAATTTCGCGCCGTCTCCTACGCGCATATTCAGCGCTTGCTGATATTAATCCCCCCTCCCCGTTGGCATACTGAAACCATACGATTGTTTTGCTTCGCGGCCATTTCAGTGTTTCCAGCACCACGGCGCCAGGCGAGACAGGCCAGAACAAGACCAGCCGGCTCCGGGCGCGCCCCATCCCTGCGCGCGAGGCAGGCGGCCCAGCGGCCGCGGCAACCGGGCCGTCCTTCCCAGCGCCATTGAACTGAATGACCTGACACCAGGAGATGAACATGCTGTCCACGCAAGCGTCCGCAATCCGTCCGGCATCCCCGGCGAACGTCCCGCCCTCTCCGATGGAGGCGGGGCGGCAACGCCAGGGACGCCTCTGGTCGAACCTGAAAGAAGTGTGCGATCTGCTCCACATTCCGGCAGCCTGTTCGATCTCGGCCGAGGAGCTGCTGTTCCAGCACGTGCAGTTCAAGACGGGCCAGCGCATCCACACCATCGGCCAGCCGTTCGACACGCTCTACATCGTCAATTCCGGCTTCCTGAAGACGGTGCTGATCGACGAGTTCGGCAACGAGCAGGTGCTGAGCTTCCCCATGAAAGGCGACATGCTGGGGGTGGACGGCATCCACACCCGCCACTACTCGTCGGAAGCGGTGGCCCTGTCGGACTGCGACCTGATCCTGCTGCCGTTCAAGAAGTTGACGGCGCTGGGGCGCATCCACCTGGAGCTGGAGAACATGATGTACGGCGTGATGAGCCGCGAGCTGGTGCGCGAGCAAGCCATGATAGGCATGCTGGGCGCGCTCAGCGCCGAAGCGCGGGTGGCCCGCTTCCTCGTCTCGCTGGCCGAGCGTTTCGCCCAGATGGGCTATTCGAGCAAGCTGTTCAACCTGCGCATGACGCGCCATGAAATCGGCAGCTACCTGGGCCTGACGCTGGAGACGGTAAGCCGCACGCTGTCGGCCTTCAACGAGATCGGCCTGATCAGCGTGGACCAGCGCACGATCGGCATCAAGGACGCGGAAGCGTTAAAAACCTTGCGCCGCCTGCCCCCATCGCGCGCGCGCGCCAAGCAGCAAGCGACGGCCAAGAGCAAGGCCAGCGCCGAGCCCGCCGCCCCCACGCAGCTGGTGGCCACCCTGTAACGACAGACCCTTGCTGCACCCAGCTTGGCCCGGCCCCGCCGGGCCTCTTTTTTGCCAAAAAAATGGGGACGTCCCCTTTTTAAAAATGGGGACGTACCCCTTTTTTGCTTTTTCAAAAAAATGGGGACGTACCCCATTTTCCCGGTTTCTTGCAGCCCCATTTTTCGGGGAAATGGGGTATGAAAATCATCTAGCCGGCCTCCCGCCGCCGAAACGCAGGCGGGTTGGCTAAAGTGAGTTGTGAGGG
>NZ_JBYSZG010000056.1:0-35587 GCF_058786935.1 Rugamonas sp. FW305-51 | reverse complement strand
CCGCCGGGACCGCGCCGGCGCGGGCCGCCATCGTCGGCCTCGGCCAGCAGGCGCGGTTTCATCTGGTCGAGCACGGAGCGCAGCGCGCGCGGCTGGTGCCGCAGCCATTCGAAATTGCCCTCGGTGCGGTAGCGCGCCTCCAGCAGCTCGCGCAGCTGGTCCAGGTCCTGCGTCTGCATTTCGTTGAGATAGGCCACAAAGCCGCGCTGCAGGCTGATGCTGGTCACCCAGGCCATGGTGCCGATGCACAGGATGACGATGGCGATCACCGCCAGCGCGATCTTGCGCGCGATCGTCAGCCGCATGGCCGGCTCCTGTGCTGGTCCTTCATTGCTCGCCTCCGGCGCGTCTTGGTCCTGCGCCATGATACCTGCCAATTGTGCAGGGAATGTGAATTGCGCACGCCTGCCGCATGGGTGCGACATGGCGCAAGCCGTCTCCATTTTTCCTGCACATTTGGCCGTCAATCTGGCTGCCGTAGTCCACCCATTCCATCGACGGAGACCATCATGCACCAACGCGCCCTTCGCCTGCCCTTGTTATTGCTGCCGGCCGCCCTGCTGGCC
The DNA here is from genome assembly GCF_058786935.1 of Rugamonas sp. FW305-51. Lineage (NCBI taxonomy): Bacteria > Pseudomonadati > Pseudomonadota > Betaproteobacteria > Burkholderiales > Oxalobacteraceae > Rugamonas > Rugamonas sp. FW305-51. The sequence goes on along the minus strand of NZ_JBYSZG010000056.1, from coordinate 35,021 downwards.
GCCTGCGGCGGCGGCAGCACCGACACCGCCGCCACCGACGCCACGCCGCGCGCGCTGCAGGCCGGCGCCACGCCGCGCCCGGCCGACAGCGGCACCGGCACCGGCACCAGCGCCGACACCGGCACCGGCGCCGCGCCCACCATCACCGCCGCCGTGCTGGTGCAGTCGCCGCCACCCGTGGTGCTGTCGCCCGTGCCCAACGCGGACGGCGCCTCGCTCACCTTCAGCAGCGCCGGCACGGTCGATACGGGCAATCCCTTCTTCAAGCCCTTCGGCAACGGCCGCAGCTGCGCCAGCTGCCACCAGCCTGGCAACGGCTGGACCATCACCCCGGCCGGGCTGACGGCACGCTTTAACAGCAGCGCCGGCCTCGATCCCGTGTTCCGCCCGGTCGATGGCGCCGTCGCCCCCACCGCGCCCGTGGCCACGCTGGACCAGAAGCGCCTGGCCTACAGCATGCTGCTGACCAAGGGCCTGATCCGGGTCGGCCTGCCGATGCCGGCCAACGCCGAATTCACGCTACTCAAGGCGGACGATCCGTACCACTACGCCAGCGCCAGCGAACTGTCGCTGTTCCGCCGTCCCCTGCCCAGCACCAACCTGCCCTTCAACAGCACCGTGATGTGGGACGGGCGCGAAACGCTGGCCGACGCCACCTCCACCATCTGCATCAAGGATGTGCGCCCGGCCCGCTGCTTCGCCCCGCTCGACACCGACCTGCGGCATCAGGCCAACAGCGCCGTGCGCGGCCACGCCGAGGCGGCACAGGACCTGACGGCCGACGAGCAGCGCGTCATCGCCGCCTTCGAACAGACCCTGTTTACGGCCCAGTCCAGCGCCACGGCGGCCGGCAGCCTGACCGACGCGGGCGCGCTGGGCGGGCCGCAGCGGCTGTCGCAGCAGGGCTACTACTTCGGCATCAACGATCCGCAGTCGGGCGACTACCGTACCGGCGCGCCGTTCAACCGCAACGTGATGAACCTGTTCGCGGCCTGGCGCAACCTGGCACCGCCCGCCCCGCCACCGCCACCGCCCGGACGCGGCCAGCCGGCACCCGTGCCGCCCGCCGCCAGCACCCAGAACCAGGCCCGCGCCGCCATCGCGCGCGGCGAGCAGATCTTCAACAACAAGCCGTTCAACGTGGTCGGCGTGGCCGGCTTCAACAACGAACTGCGCCTGCCGCTGCAGCGGGCCACCTGCGCCACCTGCCACAACGCGCCCAACGTGGGCAGCCACTCCGTGGCCCGCATGTTCAATACCGGCACCGCCACGGCCAACCTGCGCACGCCGGACCTGCCGCTCTACACGCTGCGCAACAACGCCACCGGCGAGGTGATCGAAACGAGCGATCCGGGCAGCGCCATGGAGAGCGGCAAGTGGAGCGACATCGGCCGCTTCAAGACGCCCGGCCTGCGCGGCCTCGCTGCACGCGCGCCCTACTTCCACAACGGCTCGCAGCGCCGCATCGAGGATGTGGTGCGCTTCTACGACACGCGCTTCCGCATCGGCTTCTCGCCGCAGGAGGCGGCCGACCTGGCCGCCTTCCTCAAGGCGCTGTGACGCGGCAGGCCAGGCCGCATGGCCTGGCGAGCCAAAAATGAAGCTGATTGAACGGCGCGGCAAAATCCGTCGCGGGCATCGCACAAGAATAGCGAAAGGGCGCACTAACTTCTTGTGTGTATGACAAATCTTTAGGCATAATCGTTGAGACCTCAACCATCTTGCCGGAGTTTGCATGCACCAGACGGATTTGCCCGCCACCGCCGACGCCGCGTCCGTGACGCGCGCCTGATGCCGGAGCGCCCGTGAATCCCATCGTCTACGCGATCCCGGTATTCATGCTGACGATCGTGCTGGAGGCGTGGCTGGCGCACCGGCGCGGCCTGGCCGCCTACGACGTGGCGGACGCACTCACCAGCCTGCACCTGGGCATGGTGAGCCAGGTCATCGGCCTGTTCACGAAGGTCATCATGCTGGGCCTGTACACGACGCTGTACCAGCGCTGGCACGCGGCCGCCCTGTCGCCGGCCAGCGTGTGGGTATGGCTGGCGGCGCTGCTGGCCTACGACTTCTGCTACTACTGGGCGCACCGCCTGGGCCATGAAGTGAGCGTGCTGTGGGCCGCCCACGTGGTACACCACTCGTCCGAGTACTACAACCTGTCCACCGCGCTGCGCCAGACTTCCAGCGGCTGGGTGCTGGGCTGGCTGTTCTACCTGCCGCTGGCCGTGGCCGGCGTGCCGCCGCTGGTGATGGCTGGCGTAGCCATGATCGACCTGCTGTACCAGTACTGGGTGCATACGGAACTGGTGGGCCGCCTGGGCTGGCTGGACCGGGTACTGGTGACGCCGTCCAACCACCGCGTGCACCACGGCCAGAACGACTACTGTATCGACAAGAACTACGGCGGCATCCTGATCCTGTGGGACCGTCTGTTCGGCACCTTCGAGGACGAGCGCGCGGACGAGACCATCGTCTATGGCGTGCGCACGCCGCTGCGCAGCCTGGACCCGCTGTGGGGTAATCTGCACTACTACGCCGACCTGCTGCGCGCCACGGCCACCGTCCGCGGCTGGCGCGCCCGGGCCGCCGTCTGGCTGGACAAGCCGGGCGCCTGGACTGGCCAGCCGCTGGCCCATTTCGATCCATCCCGTTTCGCCCGCTACGATGCCGGCACGCCGCCCGCCATCGCCGCCTACGCCATGCTGCAATTTGCCGTGCTCGTGCCGTGCGTGTCGCACCTGATCGCCATCGGTCCGGCGCTGGCGCCGGCCGCCCTGCTGCTGTATGGCGCCGTGATCGTGGCGGCCACGGTGGCGCTGGGCGCGCTGCTGCAGGGCCGGCGCGGCGCGCGGCGTTGGGAACAGCTGCGGGTACTGGCTTGCGGCGCGGCGTTCGCCCTGCTGCCATCCTGGTTCGGCTTCGATGCGCCGCCGGCGTTGCGCGCGGTCATGCTGGCGGTGCAGGCCGGCAGCGCCTTGTGGCTGAACCGCACCATGGCTGAATCACAACGTGGCGCTAGCTGATGGGCGGGCCGGCATGGGCTGGAAGACAGCCGCCGGCCGCGCCGCCATCCATCGGCAACGCTGCGCCGTGGCGTTGCGGGTCAGTCTGTCATTCCCGCCGCGGCGGCCGGCCTGGCCGCCATGGCGACAACGGTAATCTCGCCGCGCTCGCGCGGTTTCGGGCGGCGCCTCCCTCCCCGGGGTCGCCGCCCATTTTTTTCGCCCATTCCTGGACACGAATCAGAAAAAGGGGTACGTCCCCATTTTTTTATTTGTAGATGCCGACGCCGATTATGTATTCGCCCACTTTTTCTACGTAGGTGTTCTTTTCTTCCATGTTCTTGCTGATCGAGTTGGGCCACATGTATTTGACCCAGCCCTTGCCGGCCGGGCCGTTGGTGAGCTTGAGGAATTCCTTGACCGGGTAGACGCCGCCGGCGTTCAGCTCCATCATGGGCTTGTTGACCATCTTGGGGTTCTGGCCATGCGCCAGCATCATGCCGCCGGTGTCGATCATGAACACGTACAGGTCGCCACTGACGAACTCGCCCTTGGGATCGTTGAAGGCGGCGACCGCCTTGTCCTTGCCGTTCTTTTGCAGGTAGGCGCTGGCTTTCTTGACCATGGCCACCGCTTCGTCGGCCGTGCCCCGGTGGGCCGCTTCCTGGGCCTGGACGAGGCCGGCCACCGTCAGCGCCAGCAGCGCCGTCATCAGGTATTTGTACAGCTGTCGCATGATGCAGTCTCCTTGTGGTAAACAGGCGCCGGCCACGGGACCGGCATGAGCACGGCTGTATCCGCCGCTCCCTGAAACGATAGCACATGCCACGAGGAAATTTTCAATTACAACAAGAAAATTTTGCCTGGACTTGATCCGGCCGCCGCCACGTCCGCAACGGTGGCGGGCCACCCTTATTCGGCCGTGATTTTCTTGGGCGGCGGGGGCGGGGTGAAGGCGATCAGCTCGGCGGCCGGCGCGCTGTCGAGCGCCTCGGACTGCTCGAGCCAGCGCATCAGGCTGGCCATGCGCCGTATCGTGATGCCCTTGCCGTTGATGTAGCCGACCTGCTCGAAATGCTCGGGCTTGCCGATCAGCTTGGAGACCGTGGGCAGGTTGTCGACCAGCCGCTCGTAGGCCTTGCGCGCCTTCTGCTCCCACTTGGCCAGGGCGGGGTCGTTGAAGCGGTTGCTCTCGTAGTAGATGGTGAGGGTGCGGTCGTGGTTGCCAAAGCCGACCACGGCGGCGCCCTTGCGGATGGTCTGCAGCACCTCGTCCTTGACGGCGGCGGTGGGCACGAACAGGGCCGCCCGGCCTTCGGCGTCGGGCCGCTCCAGCGGCAAATCCTGTCCCATCGTTATGCTCATCGGACGTCCCTTTGATGTCGTGCGCCTACCGTTGCGCCTGGCGTGCAGCTAGTTTCCTAGCGGCTATATTTCTCTGAATTCTACAACGCAGCTTCGCCATGTACAAGAAGAAAGCACCGGGGCCATCGCCCGTATAATGCTCACCATTCCCGTTTGTATAGCTCCGCCACCACATGACATCAGCCGCCCCCGCCTCCCTGCCCGCCACGCCGCCGTTCGGCGCCCTCACCGCCGCCACGGTGGACACGGCCGAGCGCAACGTGCGCGACCTGCTGGCCATGGCCATCGGCTACGCGCCCGGCCACGGCGCCCTGATCGTCTACGACACCCGCTGCGACCTCAATCGCGCACTGACGGAAGCCTACCGGCGCGCCATCCCCGGCGCCAGCTTCGTCGATTTCGACAGCGTCACGCCGCAGCAGGTGCTGGCCGCCTTCGCCCGCATGGCCGCCGGCGACCTGGTGGTGCTGATCCAGTCCACCAGCTTCCGGCTCGAGGCGTTCCGCATCCGCATCGAACTGTTCAAGCGCGGCCTGAAGGTGATCGAGCACGTGCACCTGGCGCGCATGCCGGGCCAGCAGGGCAGCCACTACATCGACGCGCTGGCCTACGACCCGGCCTACTACCGCGGCGTCGGCCACGCCCTCAAGGCCCGCATCGACAGCGCCGGCGGCGGCGTAGTCGACAGCGGCGGCGAGCGCCTGGTGTTCGGCTCCCCGTTCGAGCCGGCCAAGCTCAATATCGGCGACTACAGCGCCATGAACAACGTGGGCGGCCAGTTCCCGCTCGGTGAAGTGTTCACCGAGGCGCTGGACCTGGAAGCGGTCAACGGCAAGGTGCGCATCTTCGTGTTCGGCGATACGCACTTTCTCGTCAACCGCCCCGCACACCCGATCACCCTCATCGTCGAGCGGGGCCGGGTGACGGGCGTGGAGCACAGCACGCCCGCCTTCGACAACATGCTGGCCATCATCCGCGCCCACGAGGGCGAAGTGTGGCTGCGCGAACTGGGCTTCGGCATGAACCGCGCCTTCTCGCGCGAGCAGATGGTGGACGACATCGGCACCTACGAGCGCATGTGCGGCATCCACCTGTCGCTGGGGGCCAAGCACGGGGTCTATCCCAAGCCGCAGTTCCGGCGCAAGGATGCGCGCTACCACGTGGACGTGTTCGCGGTGACGGAAGCGGTCTACCTGGACGACGAACTGGTGTACCGGGACGGCGCATGGCAGGTGTAGGACAGCTGGCGCAACCAGTCCATGGCCGGCGCTGGCCAAGGTGGCGGCCGCGCCAGGCCGTTGCCGATTGCGATGGCGCCGGTGCCCCCGTACAATGGCCGATCACGCCGCACTGCGCCAACTACGCGAACCATCGGAGCCGCCATGCTGACAGACGCCCAGAAACTGCAATACCAACGGGACGGCTACCTCGTCCTGCCCGCCTTCAAGAGCGCCGACGAGATCGCCGCGCTGCGGGCCCGGGCCGAACAGATTGTCAATGCATTCGATCCAGCGGCGGCGACCGGCATCTTCAGCACGCGCGAACAGGAAAAGAGCACGGACGACTACTTCCTCGGCTCGGACAACACCATCCGCTGCTTCTTCGAGGAGGAAGCGTTCGGCCCGGACGGCCAGCTGAAACAGGCCAAGGCGCTGTCGATCAACAAGATCGGCCACGCCATGCACGACCTCGACCCCGTGTTCCGCGCCTTCTCGGCCGATCCGCGGCTGGCCGCCGTGGCGCGCGCGCTGGGGCTGGAACAGGCCCAGCTCTGGCAGTCGATGTACATCTTCAAGCAGCCCGGCATCGGCGGCGAAGTGCGCTGGCACCAGGACGCCACCTATTTCGACACCGATCCCGTCACCGTCACCACCTTCTGGTTCGCGCTGGAAGACGCCACGCTGGACAACGGCTGCCTGTGGGCCGAACCGGGCGGCCACCGCGGCCCCATGCGCGAGCGCTTCCTGCGCCACGGCGACACCGTGCGGATGGAAAAACTCGACAGCACGCCATGGCCGGACGACAGCACGGCCGTGCCGCTGGCCTGCCAGGCCGGCAGCCTCGTATGCTTCCACGGCCTGCTGCCCCACTACAGCGCGCCCAACCGCTCGCCCGTGTCGCGCCACGCCTACACGCTGCATGTGACGGACGGGCGCAGCGCCTATTCGCCCCACAACTGGATCCAGCGCGACGCGGCCTTGCCGGTGCGCGGCTTCCTGTAACGGCGGCCATGGCGATGCTGAGCCTCGCCCCGCACCGGGGCAGCGACCACCTGGCGCCGGCCCGCTAGCGCTCACGCGGCCGCCGGCTCCCACACGGGCGCCTCCAGCGGCACGGTGATCGTCACGCAGGTGCCCTGGCCCGGCGCCGACTGCATGTCGATGCGCCCGTGCAGCACGCCGCTGACGATGTTGTAGACGATGTTCATGCCCAGCCCCGAACCGCCCTGTCCCAGCCGCGTGGTGAAGAAGGGGTCGAACACCTGGTGCAGCGTGCGCTCCGACATGCCCTTGCCGTTGTCGGCAAAGCGCAGCACGGCCTCGTGTTCGCCGTGGCGCCGGGCGCTGATGGTGACGGTGCCGCCGGCGCCGTCGAACCCGTGCAGCAGCGCGTTGTTGAGCAGGTTGCTCAGCACCTGGCCCACGCTGCCCGGATAGGACAGGAACGCCAGGTCCGGCGCCACATCCACCGCGACTTCGCAGCCGGCCTGGCGCAGCTGCACGGCGAAGGTGGCCAGCGTGTCGCGCACCACCTCCTCCAGCAGGAAGCGGCGGCGCTGGCCGCTGGACTGGTCCACGGCCACCTGCTTGAACGATGTGATCAGGTCGGCCGCCCGCGCCAGCGAGGCGGCGATGATGGCGCAAGCCTTGCGGGCGTCGGCCAGGTGGGCCGCCAGGGCCGAGCGCTTGACGCCGCCCTCGCTGCCCAGGCGCTGCTCGAAGTCGCCCACCATGTCGCCCAGCGCGGTGGCCGTCAGCAGGCTGTTGCCGATGGGCGTGTTGAGTTCATGGGCCACGCCCGCCACCAGCGCCCCCAGCGACGCCATCTTTTCCGACGTGATCAGGTTGGCCTGGGCCAGCTTCAGGCTGGCCAGCGCGGCCGACAGGTCGGCGTGCGCCGCGTCGGCGTTGTCCTTCTGCTGCGCCAGTTCGGCCAGGCTGCGCTCCAGCCCCTGCTTGGCCGTCAGCAGGGCCGCCACCAGCGCGCTGATGATCAGGCCCGTCACGGCCGTCAGCAGCACGGGCGTGGGCACGCCGCTGTAGCGCGGGCCGGCATGGCCGTCCACCTGCAGCAGCCAGCGCCGCTCGCCCACCACCAGGCTGGCGCTGAAACGCATGCCCGGCAAGGCCGCCAGGCGCGCCGCGCCGATCCGCCCGGCGCTGTCGAACAGCCGGTTTTCCGCCGCCGGCACGCTGGCGGCGCCGTCCTTCAGGTAGCCCGTGTCGTGGATGCGCACATACAGGTCGCGCAGCAGGGCCGGCTCGATCACTTCGCGCATCAGCGTATTGACCTTGAACACGATGGCCACAAAGCCCACCAGCGCGGCGCGCCGCTGTTCGACCGTGGCCTGCGGAGCGCCGTTGCGGTAGATGGGGGCGCGCGCCACGAAGCCGGGCTCGCCGCTGGCGTCCTGCACCAGCGTGACGCGCTCGGTGGCGACGATGGCGCCGCTGTCGCGCCCCAGTTCCAGCGCCCGCAGGTGGGGCGCCAGCGCCGACAGGTCCAGGCCGAAGGCGTTCTCGTTGCCCGCCAGCGGTTCCGTGTATTCGATCACGTAATGGCGCTCGCGCAGGGCGGCCGGATGGATGCGGAACTGGGGATAGCCCAGGGGCGCCACGCTGGTGTCGCGCCGCACCGTATCGGCAAAGGCGGCCAGCTGCGCGCCCGGCACCACGCGCACGAACTGGATGGCCTGGAAGCCGGGATAGCGGCGCGCCAGGTCGAGCGCGCCGACAAAGCGGTGGAACTGGGCCCGGCCGATGCCGTCGTCGAGCGCATACATGGCCCGCATGCTGAGCAGCATGTCGAAATAGGTGTGCAGCCGCACTTCGGTGGCATGGGCGATCTTGTCGGCGTCGCGCCGGAAGATGTCGCGCCGCTGGCGCTCCTGCTCGCCGGCGACGAACAGGCAGAGCCAGGCTGTCAGGCACAGTCCGACGATGAACGCGATGTATCCCTGTCTGCGCATGGCCTGCCCCGTCTGCGTGCTGCCCTTGCCGTTCCTGCCGCCTTGCTGCCGTTGCTGCCGTTGCTGCCGTTGCTGCCGTTGCTGCCTTTGCTGCCTTTGCTGCCTTTGCCACCCCTGCCGCCGCTGTCGCGCCGCCACCGTGGCAGCGGATGTTATGGCGCCGCCACCGGTTCCGGCGCCGCCAACCCCGTTTCGACGACGGCCGCATCGGCATAGCGGGCCGCGATATCGAGGAATTCCTCCTCCACCATCAGCAGCGCGTCCACCAGGTCGGGGTCGAACTGTTCGCCGCTGCCCTGGCGTATCAGTTCCAGCGCCGTCTCGTGGGTGAAGGCCGGCTTGTAGACGCGGCGCGAAATGAGCGCGTCGTACACGGCCGCCACGGCCACCAGCCGCGCCGACAGGGGGATGGCGTCGCCGGCCAGGCCTTGCGGATAGCCCGAGCCATCGTACTTTTCCTGGTGCGAATAGGCGATCTCACGCGCGTAGCGCAGGAAGGTGGTGCTGCGGCCCAGGTGGCGCTCCACTTCGGCGATGGCGTCGCGGCCGTAGACGGTGTGGCGCTGCATGACGGCGAATTCCTCTTCCGTCAGCCGCCCCGGCTTGAGCAGGATGGCGTCCGGGATGCCGACCTTGCCGATGTCGTGCAGGGGCGCGGCCTGGAACAGCAGGGCGATGTTGGCGTCGCTCAGTTCGCGCCCATAGTGCGGCAGCGGCTGCAGCTGGCGCGCCAGCGCGGCCACGTAATGCTGCACCCGGCGGATGTGGTTGACCGTCTTGCGGTCGCGCGACTCGGCCAGCGCGGCCAGGGCCCAGATCACCGCTTCCACCATCTGGCCCTGTTCGGCCGTGCGCTCCTGCACCAGGTGTTCGACCAGGCCGGCCTGGTGGCGCAGCAGTTCGCGCGAGCGGCGCAGTTTGACGTGGGTGGCCACCCGCGCCAGCAGCGCCTCGGGCAGCAGCGGGCGCACGATGACGTCGGCCGCCCCGCCCTGCCAGGCGCGCTGCTCGGCCTGCGGCTGGCCGCCGTCGAGCAGCATGAGCACGGGGATGGCGGCCGTGTCGGGACAGGCACGCAGCTGTTCCAGCACGCGGTAGCCGTCGATGGCGGGCAGGGTCGCGTCCAGCAGCACCAGGTCCGGGCGCGGCAACTGGCGCGCGCCGGCCAGCGCGGCCGGGCCGTCGCCCGCTTCGCGCAACGTGTACTGGTCGTGTAACAACGCCGCCATCCGCGCGCGCGGCTGCGGCGCGCCGTCGGCAATGAGTACGATGGCCCTGTGGTGGACGTCCATGCCTGGCTGCTCCCTGCTGAGAATTTGTTTCCAACTATCATGATACCCGAGCCCCCACCGCGCGCCGCAATTTTTGCGCCCCGCGCTTGCAAATAAATAGTGCGCTACCTATACTGGTCGCATGACTGCCACGCCCGCCCCCATCTCCCCCCTGCAGCAAGTGCCCAAGCTGGACGCCCAGCTGTGCTTCGCCCTGTATTCCACCTCGCTGGCCATGAGCAAGCTGTATCGCAAGCTGCTGCGCAAGCTGGGGCTGACCTATTCCCAGTACCTGGTGATGATGGTGCTGTGGGAGCGCGACGGGCTGACCGTGACGGAAGTGGGCGAGCGCCTGTTCCTCGATTCGGCCACGCTCACGCCGCTGCTCAAGCGCATGGAACAGGCCGACCTGCTGACGCGCGCCCGCGCCGCCAGCGACGAGCGCCAGGTGATCATCTCGCTGACGCCGGCCGGCGACGCCCTGCGCCACGTGGCGGCCACGCTGCCGCCCGAGATCATCGGCGCCACCCGTTGCAGCCTGGACCAGGTGGTGAGCTTGAAGAACGAGTTGAACGCGCTGCGCGCCAGCCTGCTGCAGGCCGTCTAGCCGAGCGCCAAAGCCGCGCTCGTCGTAAAATAGTTGCAACACGACTTGTTGCAGGCATCCATGACCACTCCCGCTCCCATCTTCACCGCCCCCGAATGCGTCCCGCAGGCGCTGCGCCAGCAAGGCTATGCGCTGCTGCGTCCCCAGGACGTGGCCGCCCTGGCCGGCTGCACCCTGGCCCAGCTGGCCGCGCTGGAACCGAGCTGGGACGACCTGGCCCTGGATAACTACCTGAAGGACGGCGGGCGCTACCGGCGCCGGCGCCACTCGTGCTTTGTCCAGGACGGCACTGAATTACGCCAGACGGCGCACCGCCCCCACTGGCAGCCGCTCGAATACAACGCCCTGCACGGCGGCATGCAGCGCCTGTTCGAGCCGGTGCTGGCGGCCACGGTGGCGCAGCCGGCCTGGCAGGGGCTGGTGCGCGGCATCGGCCAGCTGTGCACGGCCGCGCGCGGCGCCCACCCGTGGTATATCGAAGCGCACCAGTTCCGCATCGACACCACGGACGGCATCGGCCGCCCCACGCCGGAAGGGGCGCACCGCGACGGCGTCGATTTCGTGGCCGTGCTGCTGGTGGGCCGGCACGAGATCAAGGGCGGCGAGACGCGCATCTTCGAGGCCGAAGGGCCCGACGGCAAGCGCTTCACCTTGACCGAACCGTGGTCGCTGCTGCTGCTCGACGACGCGGCCGTGATCCACGAATCGACCCCGATCCAGCCTGTCGGCCCGCACGGCCACCGCGACACGCTGGTGCTGACCTACCGGGCCGGCGCGTTCCAGGGCTTGCCCGCGTAGCGCGGCGCACACGGCGGTGGCAAAATTGCACTGCGGGGCCGTTAAATCCGATATAGTCACACCAGCCCCGTGCAACACGGCACGGGCGCCACGGCCGGCCCGTCCACGCCGCGCCGGCCGCCCGCAACACGCGCGAACCCGCTTCCAGGAGACTGCCTGTGGACTCCAGTTATGAAATCCAGCCCGACGAAACCGAGATCCTGATCGTCGAGGACAGCCCGACCCAGGCCGAGCGGTTGCGGCGCCTGATCCAGTCCATGCGCTACCGCGCGCGGGTGGCCGGCAACGGCCGGCTGGCGCTGGAGGCGATACGGCAGGCCAAGCCGCACCTGGTGCTGTCCGATATCGTGATGCCGGAAATGGACGGCTACTCGCTGTGCCGCGCCATCAAGACGGACGACGCGCTGCGCGACATTCCCGTCATCCTCGTCACTTCGCTGACGGACCCCAAGGACATCATCCGCGGCATCGAATGCGGCGCCGACAACTTCATCCGCAAGCCCTATGCGGACGACTACCTGCTCAACCGCATCGGCCACATGCTAATGAACCAGAAGCTGCGCCGCGGCCAGAACATGGAGATCGGCATCGCGCTCTACCTGGGCGACCAGAAGCACTTCATCAACGCCGAGCGCCAGCAGATCCTCGACCTGCTCATATCCACCTACGAGCAGGCGGTGCAGGTCAACAGCGAGCTGCAGGCGCGCGAACGGCAGGTGATCGAACTGAACATGCGGCTGGCCCACCACGCGGGCGAGCTGGAAACCATCAACCGCGAAATCGCCCTGAAAAACCTGGAGCTGGCCGAAGCGAGCCGCATGAAGTCGGCCTTCATCGCCAACATGTCGCACGAACTGCGCACGCCGCTCAACGCCATCATCGGCTTCACGGGGGCGCTGCTGATGAAGCTGCCCGGGCCCCTGACGGCGGAACAGGACAAGCAACTCAACACGATACGGGGCAGCGCGCGCCACCTGCTCTCGCTGATCAACGACATCCTGGACGTGGCCAAGATCGAGGCCGGCAAGGTATCGCTCACGGTGGAGCCGGTGCGCTGCCAGCAACTGGTGGCCGAAGTGATCGACAGCGTGCGTCCGCTGGCGCTGCAAAAGGGCCTGGCGCTGGAAGTGACGCTGGCCGAGCAGCCGCTGACGATCGACACGGACCGCCGGGCCCTGACCCAGATCCTGCTCAACCTGCTCAACAACGCCATCAAGTTCACGGAACAAGGCACGGTGCGCGTGAGCCTTGCCCAGTGCGACGGCGAAGCGGGCCCGCGCACGGAATTCACCGTGGCCGACAGCGGCGCCGGCATCCGCGCGGAAGACCAGGCCAAGCTGTTCCAGGCCTTCTCGCAGCTCGACTCCACCTCGACCCGTCACGCCGAAGGGGCGGGGCTGGGCCTGTACCTGTGCCAGAACCTGGCCAACCTGATCGGCGGTTCGCTGTTCTTCAGCAGCGATTTCGGCAACGGTAGCACATTTACACTGGCGCTCAAGTCCCGCCATTGACGGGGCGACGGCGGCAGGCCGCAGCGGAGGGAATGATGGCGGCATGCATACTGATAGTGGAAGATAACCCGGCCAATATGGACTTGATGGTCTACCTGCTGGGCGCCTACGGCTACCGCACCCTGTCGGCCTGCGACGGCGAACAGGGCGTGGCGCTGGCGCGCAGCGAGCGGCCCGACCTGGTGCTGTGCGACCTGCAGCTGCCCAAGCTGGACGGGCATGGCGTGCTGCGCCAGCTCAAGGCCGACCCGGCCACCCGCGCCATCCCCGTGCTGGCGGCCAGCGCCCAGCCGGCCGAGGATGGCGGCGCGGCCCTGCTGGCGGCCGGCTTCGACGGCTGGCTGGCCAAGACGTTCGAACCGGAGGAACTGATGCCGGCGCTGGAAGCTTGGCTGCCGGCGCCGCTGCGGCCAGGCCAGCCACCGCCGGCCGACGACGGCGCTGCGCCCGCTGCCGGCCCAGACACCGCTCCCGATCGTGACGCCCGGGACGATGCCGGCGCCGGCCCCGGCGCGCGCGTGCTGCTGCTCGATGCTGCCCCCACCAGCCGCGGCCTGCTGGCCACCATCCTGGCACAGTTGGGCTATACGCTGACGGTGGCCGCCAGTGCCGGCCAGGCCGAGGCTTGCGCCGGCCAGCCCTTTGACCTGGTGCTGTGCGACTGCGACAGCGACGACGTGGCCTCGCTGCAGGACTTTCCCGTGGCGGCCCTGCGGCGCTACGCCCGGTTGCCGCTGATCGTGCTGCGCCCCGCCATGGACGTCGGCGTGGCGTGGGTGCCGTGCGGACGGCTGTACCCGGCCCGCCTGCTGGCCCATCCCATCGAGCCGCGTCAACTCGCCGACGAGATCGCCACCTGCCTGGCGGCCGTGCGTCCGCCGGCGTGACCGGCAGCCCGTTGCCCGGCCGGTGTGGACATTCCGACATGGTTGATGGCGCAACCTAGTATTTCTACTGTATTGCAGCGCACCATAAATCGGCCTATATTGGAACTGTCTCCTCCAACCGTTCGCTGAACATTGGATTTCCGCCCGCACCGCATGGTAGCGGGCGTTTTTTTTGGTGGCGCCGCAAGCCAGCCGCCGTTCATCACTCAATCAGGTGGGACACGGCGCTGTGGAGCGGCAGGCCCGCTGTGGATTCCTTACTATTTCTCCTTCTGCTTTGTTCTGCATTCTTCTATTTAGATCGGCAAATGCGCCAAAAGCTCAAAGCAGGAGAAAGCAGAAAAAAGCAGAAGAAAATAGAAGGGAAAATAGAAGCTTGCCCACATGGTCCCGGAACCGCGCACGGGGTCCACTCCTCTCCTGTCAAGGCCGGATGGAAGGGGCGCAATGTGATGGACCGCCGCGCCGTGCTCAGGCCTGCCGCAACACGCTAAAGCCCATGCGCCCGCCCGGCATGGCGGGGAACACCTGCGCCAGCTGGCGCTCGCCCAGGCCCAGGTGGCGCTGCGCGATCTGGGCCAGCACGCTGCGGAAATCGGTCGTCACGGGCAGGTCGCGTCCTTCGTTGAGCTGGCTGTCGGCCAGGCCCTGCCAGTCGCCATAGACCTTGCCGCCGGCCACGCCGCCGCCCAGCACCCACATCGCATTGCCGTGCCCATGGTCGGTGCCGCCGTTGCCGTTCTCGCGCGCGGTGCGGCCGAATTCGGACAGGACGACGATGGTGGTCTGGTCGAACAGGGGCCCGAGGCGGCGCGCCAGCACTTCCAGTCCCTGCCCCAGCGGCGCCAGGCGGTTGGCCAGCTGGCCCTTGGCCGCGCCCTGGCCGGCGTGGGTATCCCAGCCCCCCAGCGCCACGAAGGCGAGCTGGATATTGGGGTCGTTGCGCATCAGCGTGGCCAGCCGCGCCGCGTCGTCCGGGAAACCGTTGGGCAGCGGGGCGCCGCCGTCGGCCATCTGCATCTCCATGTCGACGGCCGCCGCCATCACTTCCTGGTGCGCGTCCTTGCCCTCCTGGTAGGCGCGGCCGAAGCGGGCATGGCCCGCGTACAGCTGGTCGAAGGCGCGCCCCAGGGCCGGCCGGTCCAGCACATTGGCGCGCGTGCCGGCCGCGCCGCTGGCCAGGTTGACGGCCGGCGCCCGGCCCGACAGGATGCGCGGCATGGTGGGGCCGATGCTGAGCGCGCGGGTGGGCGTGGCCGCGCCGGGCAGCGCGCCGGCCAGCCGGTTCAGCCAGCCGTCCGCCGTGCCCTTGGCGCCGGGCGTGGCCGATTCCATGTAGTCCTGCGCGTCGAAGTGGGAGCGGGTGGCATCGGGCGAGCCGCTGGCGTGCACGAAGGCCAGCTTCTTCTGCTCCCACAGCGGCAGCAGCGGCGCCAGCGCCGGGTGCAGGCCGAAGTAGCCGTCCAGCTCCAGCGCCCCGCCCTCGGCGCCGGGCCGGGCCAGCGCGATGGTGGGACGCAGGCGCGCGTAATTGGGGTCGCCCACGGGCGCCACCACGTTCAGGCCATCGACGGCCCCGCGCAGCATGATGACGATCAGGCGCCGGCCGTTGCCGCCGTTGGCGGCGCTGCCTTCGGCCGGGGTGGCGGCCCAGGCGTGGCGTCCCAGCGGGATCACCAGGCCGGCGCCGGCGGCCAGTGCATTCATGAAGTCTCGGCGTTGCATGGTCACTCCTCGTTCGAATCGGGTTGGTTGGCGCGTTCAGCGCTGCATGAAGTCGGGGCCGCCCAGCAGCATGGCGGCGCGCAGCTGGGCCGGGCTGGCGGCCACGGCGCCGCGCGTGCGGTCCGATACCGTGCCGCCCAGCGTGGCCTGCAGCGCGCCCGCATCGAGCTCGCGTCCCATGGCGGCAGCGTAGGCGATGCGCCGGCTCAGCGCATCGGGATTGAGCCAGGCCGCTTCCGTGTTCTTGTAGCCGTCCGGGGTCTGGCAACCGTAGAGCGGCATGCCGAGCCGGTTCAGCGCGCCCAGCACAGGCTTGACCTCGGCCAGCGGCGCGCTGCCGGCGCGCGCGGCCGAGACGACGAACTGGTATGGCGTCTTGAACTTGGCGCCCTGCGCCTGCGGCGCCATGAATTCGGCGCTGTGAAACAGGGTGGCCAGCACGGTGCGGATGTCGCCCTTGCTATCGAGGTAGCTGCGCGCCATGCGCTCGACCAGGGCCGGCGGCGGCGCGTCCTGCACGAAGTACTGGGCCAGTTCATAGCTGATATGGTGCGCCGTGGCCGGATGCATGGCCAGCACGTCGAGCGCGTATTCGCCTTCCCCCGCGCCCCCGTCCTGGCCGCCGCCATGCACGGTGCGCCCCAGCCACTGCTTGTCGCCCTGGTCGTGGCGGCGCGCATCGAACAGGAAGCCCTCGTTGCGCTGCGCCAGCGCGCGCTGGTTGAAGGTCCAGCCGGTCAGCATGCGGGCCAGTTCGCGCACGTCGCGCTGGCTGTAGCCGCCGTCCACGCCCAGCGTGTGCAGTTCCATCAGCTCGCGCGCATAGTTTTCGTTCAGGCCGGCCGCCTTGGCCTTGGCGTCGGGCCGGCCGCGCGGCAGGTAGCCGTCCGCCGTCGACAGCCAGTTATCGAGGTAGAACAGCATGGCCGGATGGTGGGCCGTGGCGCCCAGCAACTCGCGGAAGGAACCGAGCGCGTAGGGCCGGATCGCGTCGCGCTCGTAACCGGCCACCAGCGCCCGGTCCAGGCCCTTGCCGGCGAAGACGTTGAAGTGGTTGAACCAGAAATCGACCATCACTTCTTCCAGCTGGCGCGGGCTGTCCACGGCGCGCGCCAGGCGCGCCTCGGCCGCCTGCTCGGCCATGTTGGCCACCACGGCGCGGCGCCTGGCCCTGGCTTCCTCGCCTTCGTCGCGCGCCATCTCGCGCACGGCCAGGAACTGGGCCAGCGTGGCGCCGGTGGGCTGGCGCACCGTCTCGAGCGCGTCCAGCCGCGCCGTCAGGGCGGCCGGCATGGGGATGGTTTCGGGATGGAGCTGGCTGTCGATGTAGCGCTGTACGCCCATCTGAGTCACGCGCTCGATGTCGCCGGGCCGGGGGCCGTAGGCCAGCCGGTTCAGCACGTGGCGCGCGGCCTGCCCGGGCGGCAGGTCGGCGGCGCCGGCGGCGCCCTGCCACAACAAGGTCAGGACAGTGGCGGCGATGGCGAAACTGCGCGGGGCGTTCATGGTGGCGTTCCTCGGTGGCAGGGCGGTGCCGCCATTCTAGCGCCGGCGCAGTCCGGAAAGTGTGATGCAGCAAGTATCGGAAGTAAGCATATGTTACGGACAACTTTCACGGAACAAGTTAATCAATCGATTTAGTTATATCAATTGTTTAAATTCCGTGTTTAAATGCCGGGATGAACCATTTCCCCCATCTTCCCAGCCGCCCCGGCGACGACGCCCGCAAGCCCCGCTCGGACGGCGAACAGTCGCGCGAGCGGCTGCGCGTGGCCGCCATGCGCCTGTTCGCGGAACAGGGCTACGCCCGCACGTCCACGCGCGAGATCGCGCAGGCGGCCGGCGCCAACGTGGCCGCCATCAGCTACTACTTCGGCGACAAGGCGGGCCTGTACCGGGCCGCCTTCGACGGCATGTGCCCGTCGGCCGACGCCAATATCGCCCAGTACGAGCAGCCCCACTTCACGCTGCGCGATTCGCTGCAGGGCTTTTACCGCCAGATGCTGGCGCCGCTGCAGCAGGAAGACGGCGAGCAGCTGTTCCTGCGCCTGTGGCTGCGCGAGCGGCTGGAACCGACCGGCATGTGGGCGGCCGAAATCGACAACAGCATCCGCCCCGAACACCTGGCCCTGGTGCGCGTGCTGTGCCGCCACCTGGGGCTGGCGCAGGCCGACGACGACGTGCACCGCCTGGCCTACTCGCTGGCCGCGCTGGCCGTGCAGATCATGGTGGGGCGCGACATCATCACGGCCATCACGCCGCAATTGCTGGCCACACCGGAGGCGGTCGAACACTGGCTGCAGCGCCTGGTGCGCTATGGCGAGGCGCAGGTGATGGCGGAACAGCGCATCCGACAGGACATCCAAGCAGAAGGAACAACATGAAGAGAGCACGACAACGTGGCGCCGGCGCGGCGGCAATAGCGGCAATAGCGGCGATGGCGGCCATGGCTGCCTCGCTGAGCGCGTGCGCCGTGCAGGGCCCGGTGCAGGCGCCCGGCGCAGCGGCGGCGCAGCAGGCAGCGCCGCCGGCCCAGTGGCAAGCACCCCTGCCGCACGCAGGCAGCGTGACGGCGCTGGCCGGCTGGTGGCAGCAGCAGGGCGACGCCTTGCTGGCGCAGCTGGTGACGGCGGCCCAGGAGGCCAGCCCCTCGGTGGCCAGCGCCGGCGCCCGCATCGCCCAGGCCCGCGCCGAGCGCGTGGCCAGCGGCGCCGCGCTGGCGCCCACGCTGGATGCCGCCGCCAGCGTCAACCGCATGAGCCAGCAGTCCGCCCTGCCCTTGGGCACGACGGCCCAGGCGGCCCTGCAGGCATCGTGGGAGATCGACCTGTTCGGCGCCGGCCGCGCCGCGCGCGACGCGGCCCAGGCCCGCCTCGACAGCGCCCAGGCGGGCTGGCACGACGCCCGCGTGTCGGTGGCGGCCGAAGTGGCCAACCAATACTATGCGCTGCGCGCCTGCCAGCAATTGCTGGCCGTGGCCCGCCAGGACGCGGCCTCGGGCGCCGACACGGCGCGCCTGACGGAACTGAGCGCGCGCGCCGGCTTCCAGCCGCCCGCCACGGCGGCCCTGGCCCGCGCCAGCGCGGCCGACGGCAACAACCGCGCCGTGGCCCAGCGCGCCGTGTGCGACGTGGGCGTCAAGGCGCTGGTGGCGCTGACGGCGCTGCCCGAACCGGAACTGCGCAGCCGCCTGGCCGCCGCCGCGCCGGTGGCGCCGCCCGCCATCGCCATCGACGCGCTGCCGGCCCAGACGCTGCGCCAGCGGCCCGACGTCTACAGCGCCGAACGGGCCGTGGCCGCCGCCAGCGCCGACGTGGGCAGCGCGCGCGCCCAGCGCTATCCGCGCCTGACCTTGAGCGGCTCGGTGGGCGCGGCCAACTTCCGCGCCGACGGCCACAGTACGCAGCTCGACACCTGGAGCATCGGCCCGCTGTCGCTGACGCTGCCCCTGTTCGACGGCGGCCGCCGCAGCGCCAACGTGGACGCGGCCGGCGCCCGCTACGACGCGGCCGTGGTCAGCTACCGCGCCAGCGTACGCCAGGCCGTGCGCGAAGTGGAGGAAGCGCTGGTCAACCTGCACAGCACGGGCGAGCGCGAAGGCGACGCCCGCACCGCCCTGCAAGGCTACCGCGAGTCGTTCACGGCGATGGAAGACCGCTACAAGAACGGCATGGCCAGCCTGCTGGAACTGGAAGACGCCCGCCGCACCCGCCTGGCCGCCGAGGATACCGTCATCAGCCTGCAGCGCGAACGCAGCGCCGCCCTGGTCGCGCTGTACCGCGCCGCCGGCGGCGGCTGGAGCGCGTCCCAACAATCACCGCAATAACGTGAAGCGACCAACCATGAAAACGATCAAACTCCAACCCGTCGCCATCGCCCTGCTGGCCGCGTTCGCCCTGTCCGGCCTGGGCATCGCCCTGTACCCGCCGGCCTCGCGCGCCGCCGACGGCAAGCAGGCCGATGCGCCTAACGCCGGCAACGGCACCGGCGGCACCAACGGCGCCAAGCCCGCGCTGACCGTCACCAGCGCCCTGCCGCAGGCCTCGCGCCTGCCCATCAAGCTGGCCGCCAACGGCAACGTGGCCGCCTGGCAGGAAGCGAGCGTGGGCAGCGAAGCGAACGGCCTGCGCCTGACGGAAGTGCGCGTCAACGTGGGCGACGTGGTCAAGGCCGGCCAGGTGCTGGCCGTGTTCTCGGCCGACAGCGTCAACGCCGACCTGGCCCAGGCCCGCGCCGCCCTGCAGGAAGCGGAAGCGAACGCCGCCGAGGCGGCCGCCAACGCGGCCCGCGCCCGCACGCTGCAAACGACGGGCGCCCTGAGCGCCCAGCAGATCAGCCAGTACCAGACGGCCGAACTGACGGCCAACGCCCGCATCGCCTCGGCCCGCGCGGCCGTGGCCAGCCAGCAGCTGCGCCTCAAACACACCCAGGTGCTGGCGCCGGACGCCGGCGTGATCTCGGCCCGCGGCGCCACGGTGGGCGCCGTGGTGGGCGCCGGCACGGAACTGTTCCGCATGATCCGCCAGGGCCGCCTCGAGTGGCGCGCCGAAGTGACGGCGGCCGACCTGCGCCAGATCCGGGTGGGCACGGGCGCCGTCGTCAAGGCCGCCAACGGCAGCGAAGCGACGGGCAAGGTGCGCATGGTGGCGCCCACCGTCGATCCGCAAACGCGCTACGCGCTGGTCTACGTGGACCTGCCGGCCAGCGCCACCAATGCGGCCAACGCGCCGTTCAAGGCCGGCATGTTCGCCAGCGGCCAGTTCGAGCTGGGCACGTCGGACGCCATCACGGTGCCGCAGCAGGCCATCGTCGTGCGCGACGGCTTCAGCTACGTGTTCCGCCTGAACGCGGACCAGCACGTGAGCCAGCTCAAGGTCAAGCCGGGCCGGCGCCTGGCCGACCGCATCGAGGTGCTCGACGGCATCGCCGCCGGCACGCGCGTGGTGGTCAACGGCGCCGGCTTCCTCAACGACGGCGACCTGGTGCACCACGTTGCCGATAGCGTGCCTGCCGCCGCTGCGGCGGCCCAGGCCAGGGCCGCCGCGCCCGTGGCCCGCTAAGGAGTCGCCGTGAATTTCTCCTCCCTGTCGATCAAGAATCCGATTCCGGCCATCATGCTGTTCGCCCTGCTCACGCTGGCCGGGTTGCTGGCCTACCGCGCCAACCCGGTACAGGATTTCCCGGACATCGAACTGCCCATCGTCACCATCACGGCCGCGCTGGACGGCGCCGCGCCGGCCCAGCTGGAAACGGAAGTGGCGCGCAAGATCGAGGATTCCGTGGCCACCCTGCAAGGGGTGAAGAACGTCTACACCAATGTGCTCGACGGCGTGGCCACCATCACCGTCGAATTCATCCTCGAAAAGCAGATCTCGGATGCCGTCAACGACGTGCGCGACGCCGTGGCCCGGGTCAAGGCCGACCTGCCGGCCGAGCTGCGCGACCCCACCGTGACCAAGGCCCCCACGGCCGGCCGGGTGGTGCTGACCTTCACGGCCGCCTCGGCGCCCGGCAAGGGGGCGCCCATGGACCAGCAGGAGCTGAGCTGGTTCGTCGACAACACGGTGGCCAAGCGCCTGCTGGCCGTGCCCGGCGTGGGCGCCGTCAAGCGGGTGGGCGGCGCCTACCGCGAGATCCGGGTCGAACTGGACGACGCGCGCATGGCCGCGCTCAAGGTGTCGGCGCTGGACGTGTCGCGCCAGCTGCGCCAGGTGCAGAAGGAAGCGCCGGGCGGCCGGGGCGACATCAGCGGCGCCGAACAGTCGGTGCGCACCATCGGCACCGTCAAGAGCGCCGCCGAACTGGCGGCCATGGACTTGCCGCTGCCCGACGGGCGCCGCATCCGCCTCGACCAGGTGGCCAGCGTGCGCGACACGGTGGCCGAGCCGCGCGCGGTGGCCCAGCAGGACGGGCGCGACGTGGTGGCCTTCGAAATCTTCCGCACCAAGGGCGCCAGCGAACTGGCCGTGGCCAAGGGCGCACGCACGGCCATCGCCGAACTGCAGCAAAGCCACCCCAACGTGGCGCTGACCCAGTCCATCGACAACGCCTTCCCGGTCGAGGAAAACTTCCACGGCTCGATGGAGCTGCTGTACGAAGGGGCGCTGCTGGCCGTGCTGGTGGTGTGGTGGTTCCTGCGCGACTGGCGCGCCACGCTGGTGGCGGCGGCCGCGCTGCCGCTGTCGGTGATGCCGGCCTTCCTCGGCATCTACTGGTTCGGCTACACCCTCAACACGGTCACGCTGCTGTCGCTGGCCCTGGTGGTGGGCGTGCTGGTGGACGACGCCATCGTCGAAATCGAAAACATCTCGCGCCATCTGCGCATGGGCAAGACGCCGATGCAGGCGGCCATGGAAGCGGCCGACGAAATCGGCATGGCGGTGATCGCCACCACCTTCGCGCTGGTGGCCGTGTTCCTTCCGACCGCCTTCATGAGCGGCATTCCCGGCCTGTTCTTCAAGCAGTTCGGCTGGACCGCCGTGCTGGCCGTGCTGGCCTCGCTGGTGGTGGCGCGCCTGCTGACGCCAATGATGGCGGCCTACATCCTCAAGCCGGCCAGGCACCAGGAGGAAAAGGATGGCTGGCTGATGGCGCGCTACATCCGCGTGATGCGCTGGTGCCTGTCGCACCGGCTGGTGACGGGCATCGCCTCGGGCGCCTTCTTCGTCGGCTCCATCATGCTGGTGCCGCTGCTGCCAACCGGCTTCGTGCCGCCGGCCGACCGTTCCCAGACCCAGATCAACCTGGAACTGCCGCCCGGCTCCACCCTGGCCGAAACGCGCGTGGTGGCCGAACGCGCCCGCCTGGCCGCCATGCAGGTCAAGGGCATCACCAACGTCTACAGCTCCATCGGCGGCGGCTCCAGCGGCGACGCCTTCGCGCCCGGCGCGGCGGCCGAGGCGCGGCGCGCCGTGCTGACCCTGACCACCGTGCACCGCAACGGCCGCAAGGAATCGATGGCCGACCTGGAAGGCCAGATCCGCCACAAACTCGACGAGATCCCTGGCGCCCGCTTCAACGTCGGCCCGCCCGACACCGGCGTCAAGATGCAGCTGGTGCTGCGCAGCGAAGACCCGGTGGCGCTGATGGCCGCCGCCCAGCAGGCCGAGCGCGAACTGCGCACCCTCAAGGGCGTGGGCAACGTGCGCTCGAGCGCCTCGCTGGTGCGCCCGGAAATCATCGTGCGGCCCGACTTCGCCAAGGCGGCCGACCTGGGCGTGACGGCGGCGGCCATCGGCCAGACCGTGCGCGTGGCCACGGCCGGCGACTACGACACCGACCTGACCAAGATGAACCTGCCCGAGCGCCAGGTGCCGATCCGCGTCAAGCTGCCCGACGCCGTGCGCGCCGACCTGGACGCCATCGGCCGCCTGACGGTGCCGGGCAAGAACGGCCCCGTGATGCTGGCCAACGTGGCGGCCATCACCATGGAGAGCGGCCCGGCCCAGATCAACCGCCTGAACCGCAACCGCAACGTGACGCTGGACGTGGAACTGGGCAAGCGCTCGCTGGGCGAAGTGAACGAGGAAGCGCGCGCCCTGCCGGCGCTGAAGAACCTGCCCGCCGCGGTCAAGATCGCGGAACTGGGCGACACCCAGGAGATGGCGGCACTGTTCGCCAGCTTCGGCCTGGCCATGCTGATCGGCGTGATCTGCATCTACTGCGTGCTGGTGCTGCTGTTCAAGGACTTCATGCAGCCGGTGACGATCCTGGCCGCCCTGCCGCTGTCGATAGGCGGCGCCTTCGTGGCGCTGCTGATCACGGGCCGGGCCCTGTCGATGCCGTCCATGATCGGCCTGATCATGCTGATGGGGATCGTGACCAAGAACTCAATCTTGCTGGTCGATTATGCTATTCTGGCCCGTCAAGCCGGCATGGGCCGCTTCGAAGCGCTGGTGGACGCCTGCCACAAGCGCAGCCGTCCCATCCTGATGACCACCATCGCCATGGGCGCCGGCATGATGCCGCTGGCGCTGGGCTGGGGCGCCGATCCCAGCTTCCGTTCGCCGATGGCCATCACCGTGATCGGCGGCCTGATCACGTCGACGTTACTGAGCCTGCTGGTGGTGCCGGCCGTGTTCACCTACATCGACGACCTGGAACACTTGCTGCAACGGCTCATGCGCAAGCTGCGCCGTCATCCGCCGGAACCCACCGCGCCGCTGCGCCAGGTGGCCGGCGGCCGCCACTAACTGAATGGAGAACAACATGGACGTACAAATCAAGGAACTGCCGGCCGTGCGCGTGGCCTACCTGCGCTACAAGGGCCCGTTCGGCCCGGCGCTGGGCGAATTCTGGAAAGAGGTGTTCGCACCGTGGCAGAAGGCGTTCGGCCTGCAGGGCCGCGTCAGCTACGGCGTGGCGCAGGACGACCCGTCCACCACGCCGCCCGAGGAATGCCGCTACGACGCCTGCGTGGAAGTAGAGGCCGACTACAACGTGGTGCAGCCGGCCAAGGAAGCCATGCTGGCCGGCGGCCGTTACGCCGTGGCCCAGTTCAAGGGCACGGCCGACCAGATCCCGGCCGCCTGGGATGAACTCTACAGCCGCTGGCTGCCGGCCAGCGGCCTGAAAATGGACGCCCGTCCCTGCCTGGAACGCTACGCGGCCGACTTCGCCGTGGACCCGGCCACGGGCACTTTCAGCTGCGAGCTGTGCGTCCCCGTCGCCTGAGCCCCGCCACACGTTGATCCGCGCTCACGGCGCCCAGCCGCCGCCGAGCGCGCGATACAAATCCACCGACGCCTGCAGCATGCGCGTCTTGAGCTGCAGCCGTCCCACGTCGGCGCCGTACAGCGTGCGCTGGGCATCGAGTTCCTCCAGATACGAAGCGTAGCCGTTGCGATAGCGGTTGTGGGCGATACGCAGCGTTTCGGCCGCCGTGGCGCGGCGCGCGTCGTTTTCCACGGCCTGCTCGCGCAGGCGCTGCAGCGCACCCAGGCCATTTTCCGTTTCCGCAAACGCGCCGCGCACGGCGTTTTCGTAGGCATACGCGGCCTGGTCGCGCTGGGCCGCCGCCGCATCCGTCTGCGCCTGCACCCGGCCGCCGTCAAACACGGGCGCCGCGGCCAACGCCGTCAGGCGCCACAGGGCCGTGGGCGCGTTGACCAAGTCCTTGATACGGAAGTTCTGCACGCCGCCCACGGCCGTCAGCTTGAACGACGGCAGCAGCTGGTCGCGCGTGGCGGCCAGGCTGGCGTTGCTGCCCAGCAGATTGAATTCGGCGCGCGCGATGTCGGGCCGGCGCCGCAGCAGTTCGGACGGCAGGCCGGCCGGCACCTCCGGCGGCGTCAGGTCGGCCAGCGGCGCGCCGCGCGCGATGGGGCCGGGATTGCCGCCGGCCAGGATGGACAGCGCATTCTCCTGCTCGAAGATGGCGCGCTTGAGCTGGGGCACCTGCTCCGCCGTGGCCTGGTATTCGGCCTGCGCCTGCAGCCATTCCAGCCGCGAACTGTAGCCCACGTCGAACTGGCGCCGCGCCAGCGCGCGCGACTGCTCGCGCAACTTCAGCGTCGCCTGCGTCAGTTCCAGCTGGGCGTCCAGCCCGCGCAGGTTCAGGTAGCCGGACGCCGCCAGCGCCGCCACCGACAGCGCCGCCGCATCGGCATTGGCGCGTTCGGCCTGGTAGCTGGCCTGCGCCGCATCCGTCTGCGCGGCCAGCCGGCCCCACACGTCGATTTCGTAACCGGCCTGGAATTCGGCCTGGTAGACATTGGTCACGTAGGGCACGCCGTTGTAGGCCAGCAGCCGGGTGCGGGTGGGCGAGGCGTCGACGCTGACGTTGGGCTGCTGCGCCGATGCCGCCACACCCAGCCGCGCGCGGTACTCGCTCACGCGGGCGCGCGCGATGCGCAGGTCGCCGTTGTTGGCCAGCGCCGTCGTCACCAGCGCGCTCAGGGCCGGATCGCCAAAGCTTTGCCACCACTGCCGCTCAGGCGCAGGCGCGCCGGCGGCTGGTCCCACCGGCGAGCGCCAGGCAGCCGGCGCCTGCAGGGTGGGCGCGGGCGGCGGCGCCACCCTGGCGGCGCAACCGGCCAGCAGCACGGCCAACAGCACAGGCAGCAACATTCCGCCAGCCGCCGCGCCGCGTGTAAGCGCAAGTCGATGGCGCGACGGGCCGCCGTTGCGGGGACGCGGCGCCGTTGTGGGCTGCCATCCGATAGGCGCCACGCTCATGACCGCGCTCCCGAGGCACGCGCGGACGCCGGGGCCGGCGCGTGTGCGGGCACACGCGCGGATGCGGATGCGCGCGCGGATGCGGGCGCGCGCGTAGGCGCTGGCCCTGGCACGGGGACAGGCTCCGACACTGGTCCGCCCTCATTCAGCTCGCCCGACGTATCGATGCTGACGATCACCGACATCCCCGGCCGCAGCCGGCGCGCCAGCGCCTGGCCCGGATCGATGCGGATGCGCACCGGAATGCGCTGGGCGATCTTGACGTAGTTGCCCGTCGCGTTATCGGCCGGCAGCACGCTGAACTCGGACCCCGTGGCCGGCGAGATGCGCTCCACCTGCCCCGTCAGCGCGGCGCCGTCCAGCGCATCGACCTTGAAAGTGGCGCTCTGCCCCACCCGCACGGCATTCATCTGGGTCTCCTTCAGGTTGGCGATCACCCACAACTGGCGCGGCACCAATCCCATCAGCTGGGCGCCCGCATTGACGTAGGCGCCCTGGCGCACCGTGACCTGGCCCAGCTGGCCATCGGCCGGCGCCGTGATGCGCGTGTTGTCCAGGTCCACCCTGGCCGCCTTGAGCGCGGCCGCCGCGTTGGCCACGGCCGCCTCCAGCGCCGCCTTGTTGACCTGCACCGACTGCACCTGCTGGCGCGCGATGTCGAGCGAGGCGCGGGCCTGCGCCACCGCCGCCACCGTCTGCGCCCGCAGCGCGCGCGACTGGTCCTGCTCGCGCACGGAGAGCGAACCGTCCGCCGCCAGCTGGTCCACCCGTCCCAGGTCGGCCACCGCCTTGGCCGCCTGCGCCTGCGCGTTGGCCAGCGCCGCCACGTTCAGCGCCACACCGGCCTCCGCGCTGCGGCGCGTCTGCACCCAGTTGGCCAGCGCCGCCTGCTGGGCCGCCAGCTGGGCCTGGGCCTGTTCATAGCGCTGCTGGAACACGCGGTCATCGATCAGCACCAGCAGCTCGCCCTGGCGCACCTGCTGGAAGTCCTGCACCTTCACTGCCGTCACATAGCCCGACAGCTGGGTGCCGACCAGCGTGACCTGGCCCCGCACCAGGGCGTTCTCCGTCGACACGATGGCGCTGCTGAACGGCGGCAGCCGCCATGCATACAACACCACCAGCACACCCACCAGCGCCACGGCCGCGAAGCCGATGGCCGACAGCCACTGCGCACGCCGGTCCGGCGGCGCCGGCGGCGGCGAAGCGGCGGCCACCGCGGCGGCGGCAGCGGCGGCGGCCACGGTGGCCATGTCGGGCGGCGCGGCGGCCGGGGTAGACGCATCAGGTGGTGTGGTAGTCATCGCGCTCCGGAGTTGTTGAGAGATACGTTAGCCATGCCCGTTTGCGCGTTCGGCCCGCCACTGCCCTTGCAGACCACGCACTGGTCCCAGAAATAGCGCGCCGCCAGCCAGGCCAGCGTGGCCAGCGCCACGGCGCAGATCAGCATGAACACATCGTTATAGGCCAGGATATTGGCTTCGCGCGTGGCCGCCGCCCCCAGCGAGGCCACGCCCTGGGCGCTGCGCGCGGCCGGATCGGCCAGCGTGCCGCCCAGCGCCGCGCCGCCGGCCTGCACCCGCGCCGCCACCTGCGGATCGAGCAGCGTCAGATGTTCGACCAGCTGGCTCGAATGGTATTTTTCCCGCACCACCTGGAACGTGCCCACCAGCGCGGAGCCGAGCAGGCTGCCCAGGTTCTGGGTGATGGTGAACATCAGCGAAAAGCTGATCAGGTTGCGCGGCGCCGCGATCACGGCGCCGAAGCCGGAAATGAAGGTGGGACCGATGAAGAAGGCGCCGCCAAAACCGAGCAGGAACTGGCTCACATACATATTGGCGGGCCGCGTGAGGTTGGTGGCGTGGGCGTCCATCCAGGCGCCGGCCGCCATCAGCACCAGCGACAGCATCAGCGAGGGCGCGATGCGGGCCGGGGTGATGGTGAGCGCGCTGGCCACCATGCCGGCCACGCTGCCGGCCATCACCACCAGCCACAGTTGCTGCATCTGGTCGTTGTTCAGGCCCAGCGCCTGCAAAAAGCCCACCGTGCCGCTGGCCTCGGACTGCACCACCCGGATCAGCAGCACGGACAGGGCCAGCCGCAGCATATTGCCGGTGGTGAGCCAGCGCGTGTTGAGCAGGGGCGCGCGGCGATTGTGCTCCACCAGCAGCGCGGCCGCGATCAGGACGATGGACGCGGCCAGGCTGTAGCCCAGCCAGCGCGACTCCAGCCACCACACGGTGCGCCCCAGCGCCAGCACGGCCGACAGCAAGGCCACCCCGGGCGCGAACAGGGCGAAGGTGAGGAAGTCCAGCCGTTCGAAGGCCTTGACGCGGTCGCCCGGCGGCAGCTTGAGCAGCAGCACGCAGCCCAGCGCCAGCAGCGTCATGCCCAGTTCGAACCAGTACAGGCCGCGCCACTCGCCCAGCTCCAGCAGCTCGGACGAGAACAGCCGCGCCAGCGGCAGCGCCAGCTGGGCGAAGCCCACGCCCAGCACCACGCCCTTGAGCCGGTGCTGGGCCGAAAACGCCTGCAGCGTGTAGTACAGCCCCAGCACCGTCAGCGCCGCGCCGGACATGCCGCTGGCGGCCCGCACGGCGATGGCCGACGCCAGCCCGTGCACGAACAAATGGGCCAGCGTGGCCACGGCGTACAGCACCAGGAACAGTTCCGTGAACAGGCGCAGGCCGAACTGCTGGCGGAACTTCACCAGCAACAGGTTCATCGACACATTGGCCATCACGTAGGCGGCCGGCAGCCACTGGATTTCGGAGGCATACACGCCCAGCGAACCTTGCAGGTACGGCAGGTTGACGGACACCAGGGCGTTGCCCAGGCCGCCCGTCAGGGCCACGACCAGGCCCACCAGCAGATAGGCCACCCGGCGCCGGTCCGAGTGCAGCGGCGTGGACGGCGACCCTGGCAGCGTGGGGCGCTCATGCGGTAGCCAGACTTGTGGGGTGTACACGTCCATGCCGGTATGCTCGTCAGGTTGCTCTTGCGTTGCACGCTCAAGTGTTGCACGCTGAAACGCTCTGACGGCGAGCATACCATTTGCGCGAGCAATGTTGCGCCATTTGCAGCGCCAGCGGGACAGGCCGGCGGCTGCCGAAACCAAATAAAATTCCGGCAACCGTGTCATTGCGGCCAGATTCCGTCCAAAATAGCCATCATGGCGCGCCAAGTCACACAATAATATGTGCGGAATTTGGCGATAATTGTGCGCACTTTGCAGCTTACCGCGCCGCGGCCGCCGGCCGGCGCACCAACTCGGGAGACTCAATGCATTTCAAGCACATCGCAGGCGCCATGGCGCTGCTGGGCATGGCCGGCGCGGCCGGCGCGCAGGACATGGTGGTCAAGATCGGCCACAGCGGCCCCCTGTCGGGCGCCCAGGCGTTCTCCGGCAAGGACAATGAAAACGGCGCCCGCCTCGCCATCGAGGAACTGAACGCCAAACCGATCACCGTGGCCGGCAAGAAGCTCAAGTTCGAGCTGCTGTCCGAGGACGACCAGGGCGACCCCAAGTCCGGCGTGGCCGTGGCCCAGAAGCTGGTCGATGCCGGCGTGCGCTACGTGGTCGGTCCCTACAATTCGGGCGTGGCTATCCCCGCCTCGCGCACCTACCACGACGCCGGCGCGCTGGTGGCCACCGTGGCCACCAATCCCAAGCTCACGCAGCAGGGCTACCAGGGCCTGTTCCGCGTCAACGCCAGCGACACCCAGCTGGGCTCGAAAATGGCGCTGTACGCGGCCAACGAACTGCACCTGAAGAACGTGGCCGTGATCGACGACCGCACCGCCTTCGGCCAGGGCGTGGCCGAGGAATTCAAGAAGCAGGCCAAGGCTTCCGGCATGCTGGTGGCCGGCCATGAATTCACCAACGACAAGGCGTTCGACTTCACGTCCATCCTCACCAAGCTCAAGGCGAAGAAGGTGGAAGCGATCTTCTTCGGCGGCTACGCGCCGCAGGGTGCGCCCATGGCACGCCAGATGAAGCAGCTGGGCATCAACGCCAAACTGCTGGGCGGCGACACCATCTGCACGGCCGAAATGGGCAAGCTGGGCGGCGACGCGGCCGGCGCCAACGTACTGTGCTCGCAGGGGGGCGCCATCCTGGACAAGGCCGCCAGCGGCCCGGCCTTCAAGGCCAAATACAAGCAGCGCTTCAAGCAGGATGCGGACGTGTACGCGGCCTCGTACTACGATGCCGTGCAGCTGTACGCGCAAGCGATGCAGAAGGTCAATTCGACCGACCCGCTCAAGGTGAGCGTGGCGGTGGCGGCCGGCAGCTACCAGGGCGTGGCCGGCACCTATGCCTTCGACAGCCATGGCGACATGAAGCAGTCGCCCGTCACCATCTTCACCTTCAAGAACGGCCAGCCGGTGCCGCTGACCAGCTACTGACGTTAGTCCCGGCGCGCCACGCCCGTGGCGCGCGAAAATGACAAGCGAATGGCAAGAAATAACAAGTCCGATTGCCCCCGCTGTCCGAGAATGCTCCATCGACACCCTTGTTGAGGAGACCTCTATGACTACCCGGACCCGCCCCATGCAGGCGACCATCTTCTGTGCCCTGTTCCTGCTGGCGGCCATCATCATGCTGGCCCTGGGCGTGGATGCCCACGCCTACTACCTCCCCGCCGCCAGCCTGCTGCTGGAAGCGGCCCTGCTGTGGAAAGGCGCCAGCCTGCGCTGGTTCAAGCGCGTACTGGAATTGAACCAGCTGACGGCCATCGTCCTGATCCTGGACCTGTGGCTGGGCGACCTGCTGCACCTGCCCAAGCTGACCATCTCGGCCTCCATGCTGGCCGCCAACCTGCTGCTGGGCGGCCCGCTGATGGGCATCCTGGCCATAGGCGCGCTCGGCTCCATGCACTTCAGTAAAACCCTGCCCGGCTGGTTCCAGTCCGGCCGCGCCGCATAAGAAGGCCCGCACATGAAACTGCAATCGACCACACTGATCGCGGCCCTGGGCCTGGGCCTGGGTTTGGCCATGACCGGCACCGCCGGCGCCGCCAACCTGAGCGGCACCGTCGCGCTGGAAGACGGCAAGCCCGTACTGGGCGCCATGGTGACCGTGTTTAACGAAGCAAAGAACCGCAAGGAAACCGTGTACACGGCGGCCGACGGCAGCTACGCCATCCGCACCGACTTCGGCGGCAAGCTGGCCGTACGCACCCGCCTGGCCAACTTCGAGGACAGCAGCACGGAGACGTCGCTGGCGCCCAACGAGACGGCCACCATCAACTTCACCATCAAGCACTTCGCCTCGGCCCAGGCGGCGTCGGACGCGCTGACGGCATCGGCTCACAATGCCCGCCTGCCGTGGGAAAGCACGGACGAGCGCAAACCGTTCGTCAGCCAGTGCATGTATTGCCACCAGATCGGCAACGCGCTGACCCGGCCGCCGCGCCCGCAAAGCGCGTGGATCGCCACCATCAACCGCATGGAAGGCTATTTCGCCCAGCTCAGCGGCAAGGAAATCCAGACCATCAGCGGCGTGCTCACGCGCGGCTTCGACGGCAAGCCGGTGGCCGCCGTGCACGACTATGCGCCCACGGCGGAACTGGCGCGCGCCAAGGTCGAACAGTGGCTGGTGGGCGACGGCATGTCCTTCATCCACGACACCGACGTGGGCGAGGACGACAAACTGTACGGCACCGACGAAGGCCACGACATCATCTGGGTGCTGGACCGCAAGAGCCACAAGGTCGAGCAATATCCGCTACCGGCGTCCGACCTGCCCGTGGGCGGCAAGTTCTCCGGCCAGCAACTGCCGATCGGCATCTTCACCGGCAAGCACGGCCCGCACAGCACGGCCCAGGCCAAGGATGGCCGCATCTGGATTACCAACGCCCTGTCGTCCACGCTGATGTCGTTCGACCCGGTCAGCCATGCCTTCAAGGTCTACCCGATTCCGGGCGACGTGCTGTATCCGCACACCATCCGCATCGACCAGGAAGGCATCGTCTGGTGGACCAACGTGGCCTCCAATCAGGTGGGCCGCTTCGATCCCAGGACGGAGCAGATGAAGGTGATGCGCCTGCCCTCGAACGGCTTCTTCCGCTGGGTCAGCGACATGCTGTTCCCCACCATCGTCGAGCTGACCAGCTGGTTCCCCGGCAAAAACCTGCACCTGGACCTGTCGCACCAGAAGTGGCTGGGGCATAACATCCTGGCCTTCCCGTACGGTATCGACATCAATCCCAAGGATGGCAGCGTGTGGTACGCCAAGCTGTACGCCGGCAAGATCGGCCGCATCGATCCCAGGACCATGGAAATCACGGAGTACGACACGCCGCTGAAAGGCCCGCGCCGCCCCCGCTTCGACCATAACGGCGTGCTGTGGATACCGGCCTTCGACGACAGCGGCCTGATGGCCTTCGACACGGCCACCAAGCAGTTCAGCAGCTACCCGCTGCCCGTGCTGGCCAAGGGTGAACATGAAGTGCCGTACGCGCTCAACATTCATCCGCGCACGGGCGACGTGTGGATCACGGCCAATAACTCGGACCGCGTGCTGCGCTTTACGCCATCGACCAAGACCTTCCTCAGCTACCCCAGCCCGACCCGGGTGACGGTGCTGCGCGACCTGGTGTTCACCAAGGACAACCGCGTCTGTTCCAGCCTGTCGAACCTGCCGGCTTACGGCACGGAAGATGGCCTCGACTCGTTCATGTGCATCAACCCCGAAGGGGGCGAGCAGGATCGCGCCGCCATGGGCAAGGTGAAATGATGGGAGGCGCGCTGGAAACCAACGCCGGGCTGGAGATGCTGCTGACACGTCTGGCGGCACGCCGCCAGGACTGGGCCGCGCTGGCCGTGCAGGAGCGCATCGCCCTGCTGCGCCAGGTGCGCGAGCGCATCCCGGCCGTTGCCGACCGGTGGATCGCCCTGTCCAACGCGGCCAAGGGCATCGCCGCCGACAGCCCGCTGCAAGGCGAGGAATGGACCTCCGGTCCGTGGGCGCTGCTGGCCAGCTGCGACCACGTGCTGGCCACGCTGGAACAGATCGCCGCCACCGGCCGGCCCGCCGTCCACAAGCTCAGGCAGCGCACGGTGGCCGGGCGCCAGCTGGCGGTGGAAGTGTTCCCGCAAAATATCTTCGACCGCCTGCTGCTGTCGGGTGTGCGGGCGGAAGTGTGGATGCAGCCGGAAGTCAACGCCGGCAACCTGGCCAGCCACGTGGCCGCCGCCTACCGCGACACCCGCCACGCGCAAGGTGAACTGGCACTGATCCTGGGCGCCGGCAACATCTCCAGCATCGCCCCGCTCGATGCGCTGCACAAGCTGTATTCGGAAAAAGCGGTCTGCATCGTCAAGCTCAATCCCGTCAACGAATACCTGCTGCCCGTGTTCCAGGACATCTTCGCCCCGCTGGCCGAGCGCGACTTCCTGCACTTCGTCACGGGCGGCGGCGAGGTGGGCGCCATGCTGTGCCAGCACGCGCTGGTGGACACCATCCACATCACGGGCAGCCAGGCCACGCACGACGCCATCGTCTACGGCCACGGCCCGGACGGCGCAGCGAAGCGGCTGGCCAACACACCGCTCAATCCCAAGCCCATCTCCAGCGAACTGGGGGCCGTGTGTCCCACCATCGTGGTGCCGGGGCCGTGGACGGCGGCCGACATCGCCTTCCAGGCCAGCCACATCGCCACCCAGAAGCTGCACAACTCGGGCTTCAACTGCGTCGCCTCGCAAGTGCTGGTGCTGCCGCAGCAGTGGCAGCAGACACCGGCCCTGCGCCAGGCCGTACGTGAAGCACTGACCGCCGCGCCGGACCGCAAGCCCTACTACCCGGGCGCGGCCAGCCGCCAGGCCCAGTTCGCGGCGGGGCAACCGGGCGCGCGGCGCGTCAACCCGCAAGGGGCGGCCGCCAATCGCGAAGTGGTGGAACTGCCGCCGGCCAGCGCCGAACAGGTATTCGGGCGCAGCAACGAGGTGTTCGCCCCCACCCTGTGCGAACAGCTGCTCGACGGCGAGGACGCGGAAAGCTTCCTGCGCCAGGCCATCGCCTTCAGCAACGACCGGCTGCGCGGCACGCTGGGCGCCAACATCCTGATCCACCCGGCCACCATCAAGGCGCTGGGGCCGCGCTTGGACCAACTGCTGCTGGAACTGCGTTACGGCTGCATCGCCATCAACGCGTGGACGGGACTGGGCTACCTGCTGACGCAGGCGCCGTGGGGCGCCTTCCCCGGCCACGTGCTGAACGACGTGCAGAGCGGCATTGGCAGCGTGCACAACACGCACATGTTCGACAAACCCCAGCGCACGGTGGTGCGGGCGCCGTTCCGGCCCTTCCCGCGCAGTGTGCTGAGCGGGGCGATCACGCTGTTGCCCAATCCGCCCTGGTTCGTCAACAACCGCCAGGCCCACAACGTGGGGCGCAAGCTGTTCGCGTTCCAGGTCCAGCCTTCGTGGTTCAAGCTGCCCGCTATCTTCTTCGACGCGCTGCGGGGCTGAGGCGCTTGCGCCGTCAGGCGGCGCCGTCCCCGGACAGGCCGCCGCGGTGGATGGCGTACTGCTGGGTCGATGGCTTGAGCACGGCATCGAAGCGCACCGGTTCGGCCGCCGGATCGGCCATCAGGCGGGCATTGATGACGATATCGACCCGGTTCACCAGCGCGTCCGACACGCGCAGCGCCGCGTTCACCGCGTACAGCCGGGGCTCATGGCGCTCGATGGCCAGGCGCACGGCGGCGCAGATGGTCTGCTTGTCCTCGTCGCTGGTCAGGCACATGCCGGCAAAGTCGATCAAACCATAGTTGAGGATGGAGTTGCCCACTTCGGGATACGGCGCCAGCGCGGCGTCGGCCACGGCGGCGCGGGTGTTGAACAGCGCCTCCAGGTCGCGCGCGACGGCATCCTTGAGCTGCTCGAGCGACCAGCCCCGCGCGCGCGGCAGCTCGTCCATCAGGCGGTCGATCAGGCCGGGGGCGTAGCGCTGCTGCATGGCGGCTCTCCTGGACGGTGGGGAGCGCCAGCCACGCCACCGCCGCGCAAGCTGCCCGCGACACCGTGCCGGGCCGGGCCGGGCATCCAGCGCAGCCCTGCGCGGCGATGACGTGACTGACGAAGTGGCCATTATCAAACATCGCCCGCAGCAACACTTGCGCCAGCGCAAATAGCCGCGCCGCCCGTGGCGCAGCCCATACAAAAACCTGGGGACGAAATAAATGGGGACGTACCCCATTTACGAAAAAAGGGGTACGTCCCATTTACGAAAACCGTGTTACGTCCCCGGTTTTCGCGTCCCCATTATTCCCAATAATCCGTCCCGGCCGGCGCCTCATTCGAAAAAAGGGGTACGTCCCCATTTTTCGAAAAAAGGGGTACGTCCCCATTTTTCGTTTCGAAAAAAGGGGGACGTCCCCATTTTTCGTCCCCATTTTTCGAAAACCGTGTTACCGTGAAAGCTCGGTACTGCAGGCGTATGCCTACTCACCTCGCGGTATGGCGAGTGTGATCGTACCGCCAG
>NZ_JBYSZG010000055.1:0-36313 GCF_058786935.1 Rugamonas sp. FW305-51 | reverse complement strand
CAAGCCGGCCGCCGCCCCCTCCAGCTGGGAACGCGACGTGCTGGAAAAGCTGGTGTTCGCCACACTGAAGGAACAGCGCGCACACCGCCGCTGGGGCATCTTCTTCAAGTTCCTGAGCCTGCTGGTGATACTGGTCGGGCTGGCCGCCTATTTCGACTTCAGCTGGCCCGGCGTGGACGGCGAGGCGCTGGGCCGCCACACGGCCCTGATCGAGATCGACGGCGAGATCGACAGCGAAGGCAGCGGCTCGGCCGCCGTCGTGATCCCGGCCCTGAACAAGGCGTTTTCCGACAGCGGTTCCGTGGCCGTGGTATTGCATATCAACAGCCCCGGCGGCAGCCCGGTGCAGGCCGGCATGATCGTCGACGAGATCCGGCGCCTGCGCAAGGGTTATCCGGCCAAGCCCCTGTACGTGGTGGTGGACGAGATCTGCGCCTCGGGCGGCTATTACATCGCGGCCGCCGCCGACCGCATCTATGTCGACAAGGCGTCCATCGTCGGCTCGATCGGGGTGCTGATGGATGGCTTCGGCTTCACCGGCATCATGGAAAAGGCCGGCATCGAGCGGCGCCTGCTGACGGCTGGCGAGAACAAGGGCTTCATGGACCCGTTCAGCCCGCTGACGGAAAAACACAAGCAGCACGCCCAGGCCATGCTGGGCGAAATCCACCAGCAATTCATCCAGGTGGTGCGCACGGGCCGCGGCAAGCGCCTGAAGGAGACGCCGGACATGTTCTCCGGCCTGTTCTGGAGCGGCGCGCGGGCCATCGACATGGGCCTGGCCGACGGCCTGGGCACGGTCGACAGCGTGGCGCGCGACATCGTCAAGGCGGAAGACATCATCGATTACACCCAGCATGAAGGCTTGCCGGAGCGGGTGCTGAAGAAATTCGGCGCGGCCATGGGCGCCGGCGCCGTCAAGTCCGTGGTCGCGGGGGCGCGGCCCATGCTGCATTAAGGGGCGCGTGGCAGGACGATTAACATTATTAATCCGGTCTGGAATCGCCTTGTATATCGCTCACCTTGGTCTATAGTAGTGGTGTAGTTCTTTCCAAGGGAGGCCAGATTAACAGTTTAGTTTGTTGTCAGCACTGTCTTGCAAAGCAGTTGATGGAACTACTCAACCGCATCGCGTATGCGGAGTAGAGAGAATTTCAATTCCTCGTCAATAGTCCCGCAATGGGGCTGAGAACAGCGGCGCAATGCCGCTGTTTTCAATGGTGCCGCCGTTGGCTGCACGTGTTTTTCCTCTTCCCTTTCCTGGGCCGCAAAACCGCCCGCTTCCAGCCAGGCGTTGAACTGGCGCTGCAGGGCCGCATGCCACTGGGCTTGCGGACCGGGGTGGAGGGCGGCCGCCGTTTTCAGGGCGGCCGGCGTGTCGCCGCTGCACCAGCGCGACAAGGCCAGGCGGGCGCGGTGGGCGGCGGCCGCTTCGGCGGCGGCGCGCTGGCGCGGGTCGACGAGGGCCGGCATGGCTGGGCCGCCGGGCGCGGCGGGCTGGTGGGGGCGGGCAAGTTTGCGCATGATGCTTCCTTGGACGTGCAGCAGGCCGGCCTAACAACCTCTTCCATTATTCCCAATCGCTGTTAGGCCGATTCCTAATGAGGTTTCAGTGTATCAACGTCAAACGGGGGACTTATTGATTTGCGTCAATGATGCGCGGGGCGTTGGCAGCCGTCGATCCTGAGTCCGGCAGGCGGCCAGCCAGCCGGCCGGCGGCGGGGCGCTTGCCTTCACGCTTGCAGCCGCATCTGTTAAAGTCTCGCCATGAGTAAATTATCCCTAGACCGCATCCTGCAATCGCAGGGTTTCGGTACCCGCAAGTACTGCCGCGCCCTGATCGAGGACGGCGAAGTGAGCATCGCCGGCCAGGTGCAGGACAATTACCGCACCACGGTGGAAACGGACGGCCTGGTGCTGACCGTGTTCGACGAGGAATGGGTGTACCGCGAGCACCTGTACCTGGCCCTCAACAAGCCGGCCAATTTCGAATGTTCGCGCAAGCCCAGCCACCATCCCGGCGTGCTGACCTTGCTGCCCGAGCAATTCACGTGGCGCGAAGTGCAGCCCGTGGGCCGGCTCGACCATGACACCACGGGCATGCTGCTGATGTCGGACGACGGCCCCTTCATCCACGCCCAGTCCTCGCCCAAGCGCCACGTACCCAAGGTCTACCAGGCCACCACCGAGGATCCGGTCACGCCGGCCCTGGTGGCCCAGCTGCTGGCCGGCGTCCAGCTGCACGATGAACCGGCGCCGCTGGCGGCCCTCGTGTGCGAGCAGCGCGGTGTGCACCAGCTGGAAATCGTGCTGGAGCAGGGCAAGTACCACCAGGTCAAGCGCATGCTGGCGGCCGCCGGCAACCATTGCAAGGCGCTGCACCGTTCGGCCATCGGCACCCTGCAACTGGAATCGCTCGGCATCGCCGAGGGCGAATGGTGCTACCTGACGCCTGAACAGCTGGCCTTGCTGGCGCCCGTATAAGCGCCCTGCGCGCCGCCCGTGCCGCCGCGCTGCGGCACGGCCCCATCCTTTTTCCCATGATTTGTCATGAAACTTGCCACGATTAAAGACGGCACCCGCGACGGTCAGCTGGCCGTCGTCGCGCGCGACCTGAAAACGGCGCAGCTGGCCGACGGCATCGCGCCCACCCTGCAACGGGCGCTCGACGACTGGGCCTTCATCGCGCCCCAGCTGGAGCAGCTGTACCAGGAACTGAGCCACGGGCGCGGGCGGCGCAGCTTCGAGTTCGACCCGGCCAACTGCATGGCGCCGCTGCCGCGCGCCTACCAGTGGGCCGACGGCTCGGCCTACGTCAACCATGTGGAGCTGGTGCGCAAGGCGCGCGGCGCCGAGCTGCCGGCGTCGTTCTGGGAAGAGCCGCTCATGTACCAGGGCGGCAGCGATGCCTTGCTCGGCCCGCGCGACGACATCGCCCTGTTCCATGAAGAGTGGGGCATCGATTTCGAAGCGGAAGTGGCCGTGATCACGGACGATATCGCCATGGGCGCCACGCCCGACCAGGCTTACCAGCAGATCCGCCTGCTGATGCTGGTCAACGACGTGTCGCTGCGCAACCTGATACCGGACGAACTGGCCAAGGGCTTCGGTTTCCTGCAGAGCAAGCCGGCCACCAGCTGCTCGCCGGTGGCCGTCACGCCCGACGAGCTGGGCGACGCCTGGAAGGGCGGCAAGGTGCACCTGCCGCTGCGCTCGACGTGGAACGGCACGCTGGTGGGCCAGCCCCATGCCGGGGTCGACATGATCTTCAACTTTCCCCAGTTGCTGGCCCACCTGGCCAAATCGCGCCACATCCGGGCCGGCAGCATCGTCGGCTCCGGCACCGTGTCGAACAAGGACAGCAAGCGCGGTTATTCCTGCATCGCCGAACAGCGTTGCCTGGAAACCATCGCCGGCGGCGCGCCCGTCACGCCCTACATGGCGTTCGGCGACACGATACGGATCGAGATGCTGGGCGGCGACGGCAAGTCCGTGTTCGGCGCCATCGACCAGACCGTAACCCGCGCCGCTGCGTCCGGGACGGGGAAATAAGCCACCTTTGCCAGCCTGTTCCGCGAATAGCCCTGCGGCAATATCGTCCATAATCACTAGCGTATCCACAGGAGCAGGCGATGGCTGAAGACAGCGACGCAGAAAAGACAGAACCGGCGTCAGCGAAGCGCCTCGAGCAGGCGCGGGAAGAAGGCGACGTTCCCCGATCGCGGGAAGTGGCGACGTTTACCGTCCTGATGGTGGCCGGCGCCGGCCTGTGGCTGACCGGTTCTTCGCTGGTGCGCCAGCTGCGCTCGGTCATGGTGTCGGGCCTGGCGCTGGACCAGGAACAGATCTTCCATGCCGACGTGCTGCTCACGCGCATCGGCATGGACATCGGCCGCGTGCTGCTGGCTTGCATGCCGCTGGGCCTGGCCGTGATGGCCGTGGCGCTGGCCTCGCCGTTGCTGGTGGGCGGCTGGCTGTTCAGCGGCAAGGCCGTGGCCCCCAATTTCGGCAAGCTCAATCCGGCCAAGGGCCTGGCCAACCTGGTGTCGGCCAACGCCCTGGTGGAGCTGCTGAAAGCCATCGCCAAGACGCTGGTGGTGGGCCTGGTGGCCTGGCTGGTCGTGATGAGGCAGAAGGATGCCGTGCTGGGCCTGGTGGTGGAGCCGCTCAAGCTGGGCAGCGTGCACCTGCTCGACATGATCGCCATGAGCTTTTTGTTCATCGTCGGCGCCCTGGGCCTGATCGCCGCCATCGATGGTCCCTACCAGATTTGGCATTACGCCAACAAACTCAAGATGACGCGCCAGGAAATGATCCAGGAGTCCAAGGAGTCCGACGGTAATCCCCAGATCAAGGC
The DNA here is from genome assembly GCF_058786935.1 of Rugamonas sp. FW305-51. Classification (NCBI taxonomy): domain Bacteria; kingdom Pseudomonadati; phylum Pseudomonadota; class Betaproteobacteria; order Burkholderiales; family Oxalobacteraceae; genus Rugamonas; species Rugamonas sp. FW305-51. The sequence goes on along the minus strand of NZ_JBYSZG010000055.1, from coordinate 31,956 downwards.
CAAGATCCGCCAGATGCAGCGCGAGATGGCCAAGCGCCGCATGATGGCCGACGTGCCGACGGCCGACGTGGTGGTCACCAACCCGACCCACTACGCCGTGGCGCTCAAGTACGCCGACGGTGCGCGCGGCGCGCCGCGCGTGGTGGCCAAGGGCACGGACGAAGTGGCGGCCAGGATCCGCGAGATCGCCAGGGAAAACAAGGTCGCCATCCTGGAAGCGCCGCCGCTGGCGCGCGCGCTGCACAAGCATACGGAAATCGGCGACGAGATCCCCGAAGCGCTGTACGCGGCCGTAGCCGAAGTGCTGGCCTATGTGTTCCAGCTGCGCGTGTTCAGCAAGCAGGGCGGCCACCGCCCCGACACCCCGACCAAACTGGACGTGCCGCCCGAGCTCGATCCGCTCAACCCGGCCTTCGTCAGCCGGCACGGCAAGCCCAACGATACGAATAACGGAGCACCTGCATGAACGCCTTGAACAACATCAAACTGCCGGCCTGGATGCAGGGCCTGTCCAAGAGCGCCAACAAGAGCCTGGCCGCGCCCATCCTGATCATCATGCTGCTGGCGATGATGGTGCTGCCGCTGCCGGCCTTCGTGCTGGACCTGTTCTTCAGCTTCAACATCGCGCTGGCCATCATCGTGCTGCTGACCAGCCTGTACACGGTCAAGCCGCTCGACTTCATGGCCTTCCCCACCATCTTGCTGGTATCGACCATGCTGCGCCTGTCGCTCAACGTCGCTTCCACCCGCGTGGTACTGACGGAAGGCCACACGGGCGCCGACGCGGCCGGCAAGGTGATCGAAGCGTTCGGTCACTTCCTGATCGGCGGTAACTACACGGTCGGTATCGTCGTGTTCATCATCCTCACCATCATCAACTTCACCGTCGTCACCAAGGGTGCGGGCCGGATCGCCGAGGTGGGCGCCCGTTTCGCCCTGGACGCGATGCCGGGCAAGCAGATGGCGATCGACGCCGACCTGAACGCCGGTCTGATCGGCGAGGCCGAGGCCCGCAGCCGCCGCAGCGAAGTGGCGCAGGAGGCGGAATTCTACGGCGCCATGGACGGTGCCAGCAAATACGTGCGCGGCGACGCCGTGGCCGGCATCATGGTCACCGTCATCAACGTGGTGGGCGGGCTGCTGGTGGGCTTGCTGCAGCACGACATGACCTTTGCCGACGCGCTCAAGAACTACACCCTGCTGGCCATCGGTGACGGCCTGGTGGCGCAGATCCCGTCGCTGGTCATTTCCACCGCGGCCGGTATCGTCGTCTCGCGCGTGGCCAGCGAGCAGGACATCGGCTCCCAGGTGATCGGCCAGCTGTTCGCCAAGCCGCAGGTGCTCTACATCACGGGCGCCATCATCGGCGGCATGGGGCTGATCCCCGGCATGCCCAACCTGGTGTTCCTGTTGCTGGCCAGCGTCCTGATCGGCTCGGGCTGGCTGCTGACGCGCCGCGCCACCACGGCCGCCACGGCCGCCGAGGCCGCGCCCGAGGCGCCGCCGCCGGCCGCGCCCGAGCAGGAAGAGGCCAGCTGGCAGGACATCATGCCGGTCGATACGTTGGGCCTGGAAGTGGGCTACCGCCTGATTCCCCTGGTCGACAAGACCCAGGGCGGCGAACTGCTCAAGCGCATCAAGGGCATCCGCAAGAAGTTCGCGCAGGAAGTCGGTTTCCTGGCGCCGCCGGTGCACATCCGCGACAACCTGGAACTGAAGCCGTCGGCCTACCGCATCACGCTCAAGGGGGTGGAGGTGGGCACGGGCGAAGCGTTCAACGGCCAGTTCCTGGCCATCAATCCCGGCATGGCCAGCGGCACCTTGCCCGGCCTGGTGACCACCGATCCCGCCTTCGGCTTGCCGGCCACCTGGATCGACGCCGGCCTGCGCGACCAGGCCCAGACCATGGGCTACACGGTGGTCGACGCGGGCACGGTGGTGGCCACCCACCTGAACCACCTGATCACCACCCACGCCTCGGAGTTGCTGGGCCGGGCCGAAGTGCAAGCCCTGCTCGATCACCTGGGCAAGGATGCACCCAAGCTGGTGGAAGACCTGGTGCCGAAGATGGTGTCGCTGTCGACGCTGCAGAAGGTGCTGCAGAACCTGCTGGTCGAAGGCGTGCACATCCGCGACATGCGCTCCATCATCGAGACGCTGGCCGAGCACGCCGTCCACACCCAGGATCCGAACGACCTGACGGCGCTGGTGCGCATCGCGCTCGGGCGGGCCATCGTGCAGCAGCTGTTCCCTGGTGCGGCCGAGCTGTCGGTCATGACGCTGGACAACCGCCTGGAGCGCTTGCTGATGCAGGCCCTGGCCGCCAGCGGCCCGGACGGCGCCGGCATCGAACCTGGCCTGGCCGACACCATCGCCCAGCAGGCCCAGTCGGCCGCCACCCAGCAGGAAGCGCTGGGCCTGACGCCGGTGTTGCTGGTGCCGGGGCCGCTGCGGGCCTTGCTGTCGCGCTTCCTGCGCCGTGCCTTGCCGCAACTGAAGGTGCTGTCGCATGCGGAAATCCCGGAAACGAAAACCATCCGAGTGACGTCGCTGGTGGGTGGCCAGCCGGCTTGAAATTGACGGGCGGCGGCCGGGCCGGCCGTCCGCTTCGCTCGTCCTTTGCGCTGTCCGCAGGCGGCACTTGTGCGCCCGGACTAGACTGGCGCCATGGCCATTGCATCCGACGACTACGACACGCCCTGGAAGGATGCGGTAACGCGTTACTTTCCCGAATTTATGGCGTTTTTCTTCCCACGCGCCCATGCCGCCATAGACTGGTCGCGGCCTTATGTTTTTCTCGACCAGGAACTGGCGCAGCTGGCGCGCGATGGCGAACTGGGTAAGCGGCTGGTCGACAAGCTGGTGCAAGTGCATACCTGCGCTGGTGCGCAGCAATGGGTGCTGGTGCATATCGAGGTGCAGGGACGGCGCGAGAGTAAATTTTCCGAGCGCGTATTCACCTATCATTACCGTGTGTTCGACCGCTTTCGACGTCCCGTCGCCAGCCTGGCGGTGCTGGCCGATCGCGTTGCCAGCTGGCGGCCGCGGTCGTTTGTCTACAGTTTGCTCGGATGCGAGCTGCGCTTCACCTTTGCAGTGGCCAAGTTGACCGATTACGCGCCATTTCTGGATGCGTTGCTGACGCAGGCAAATCCCTTTGCGCTGGTGGTGGCGGCCCATTTGCTGACGCAGCAAACCCGTGGCGATGCCGCCCGGCGCCATGCGGCCAAACGGCGCCTGGCCCGTTTGTTGTATGGGCGGGACTGGAGCAAACAAAGTATCATAGATTTGTACTCGTTGATCGACTGGATGATGCGCTTGCCGACGGTGCTGGAACTGGATTTGTGGCGCGAAATCCGGATGCTGGAAAGGGGAGAGCCCATGCCATATGTCACTTCGATCGAAAAGATAGGCCGAAAAATTGGCCGCAGGGAAGGCTTGAAGGTGGGGCGGCAAGAGGGGAGGCAAGAGGGGCGGCAAGAGGGGCGCGCTGAAATGCTGGCCTTGCTGATCGAAACCCGGTTCGGCAGCGTACCGCCCCTGGTGCATGCACACTTGGCCGCCGCCGGCAGCGCCGAACTCGATGCCTGGGCCAGGAAGCTGTTCAGCGGTGCCAGCCTGGACGATGTGTTCAACCGCAGCTGAGCTCCATGCCAGCCAGGCCAGTGGCGTTGATACCCGGCATTGCGCCGGGCAACGGTGAAATACGGCCCATTTCCACCCCTGTTCGTCGGATCGTTTCCATGGTGCATCGTCAATAATGGCACTGTCAGAGCAAAGGCGCCTCATGTCGAAGGCGCAGCGCTCAAGTAACAGGAGTCGATGATGATGGCCAAACCACTTTCCAATCCGCGTGCTGCCCTGATCCAGGGGAGCCGGCCATGAACGTCAAGAAATTCACCGCCCCCACCTCGCGCGAAGCGCTGCGCAAGGTGCGCGAGGCGCTCGGTCCCGACGCCGTGATCCTGTCCAACCGCCAGGCCGATGGCGTGGTGGAAATCCTGGCCCTGGCCAACGACGATGCCGCCTCGCTGGCGGCCCCCGCGCCCCATTCGCCGATGGCCGCACCGCGCCCTCAGCTGGACCTGTCGCCGCCCGCACCCATGATGCCGGCGCAGCCGGCGCGCCGCGTGGTCGCCTCGCCATCCTCGTACGCCTCGGCCACGGCCGCCGCCGCGGCGCCTGCGCCGGCCCAGCCGCGCGCCGCCGCGCTTGACATGGAGCGCATTTCGGAACTGGTGGCCTCCGCCGTGGCCAGCGCCAAGCAGAACGCGGCCGCCGAAATGAGCGGCATGATGAATGAAATCCGTGCCATGCGCGGCATGATGGAAACCCAGCTGGCCGAAATCGCCTGGGGGTCGACCCAGCAGCGCGAACCGCACAAGGCGGCCGTGCTGCGCGAAATGCTGGCGGCCGGTTTTTCCGCCAGCCTGGCGCGCTACCTGATCGAAAAACTGCCGGCCAGCCGCGACGCGGCCGACAGCATGCGCTGGATTAAGACGGTATTGACCCGCAACCTGAGCGCCATGGCCAACGAGGATGCCCTGATCGACCAGGGCGGGGTGTTCGCCTTGGTGGGGCCCACCGGCGTGGGCAAGACCACCAGCACGGCCAAGCTGGCCGCGCGCTGCGTGATGCGCCACGGCGCCGACAAGCTGGCCCTGATCACGACCGACGCCTACCGTATCGGCGCCCACGAGCAGTTGCGCATCTACGGCAAGATCCTGGGCGTGATGGTGCACTCGGTGAAGGACGAAGCGGACCTGCGCATCGCCTTGAAGGAACTGAAGAACAAGCACACGGTGCTGATCGACACGGTGGGCGTGAGCCAGCGCGACCAGATGGTGACGGAACAGGTGGCCATGCTGCAAGGGGCCGGCGCCGACGTCAAACGCCTGCTGTGCCTGAACGCGACGGCCACCCAGGAAACCTTGAACGAAGTGGTGCGGGCCTACCAGGGCAGCGGCCTGGCCGGCTGCATCATGACCAAGCTCGACGAGGCGGCCGCCATCGGCAACGTACTCGACGTGGTGATCCGCCAGAAACTGAACCTGTTCTATGTGTCGAACGGCCAGCGCGTGCCGGAAGACCTGCACCTGGCCGACCCGGCCTGGCTGATCGACCGCGCCTTCAAGCTCAAGCGCGACGCCATCCCCGGCCAGTACCTCGATGCCGAATTGCCGCTGCTGATGTCCAACGCCGGTGCCGACAGCTCGCTGCGCGAGGTGCGCCTTGGCTAATTTCGATTTCGACCAGGCCGAAGGCCTGCGCCGGATGCTGGCCGGCCCCACGCCACGCATCGTCACCTTCCTGTCAGCCACGCCGCAAGACGACAAGGCCGCCATGCTGGTCAACCTGGGCGCCTCGCTGGCCCGCGCCGGCAACGACGTGCTGCTGATGGATGCCTGCGCCGGTGGCCATGGCGTCGCCTCGCGCCTGGGCGTGGACGGCGGCGCCAGCCTGCTCAACGTGGCGCGCCAGGAGTGCGCCCTGAACCAGGTGCTGTACCAGGCGCCGCAGGGTTTTGCCGTGGCGTCCATGACGCGCGGCGAAGCGCGCTGCGGCCCGGACGAGGCGCGCCGCCTGGCCAAGGCGTTCGACGTGCTGGTCAAGCAGACCGGCATGGTGATCGTCGATGGCGAATTCGATGGCGGCCCGTTCCCCGTGCCCGTCATGGCCAGCGCCGAAATCGTGGTGCAAGTTTCCAACAACGCCAGCTCGATCACGGCCGCCTACAGCATGATCAAGCGCCTGAACCAGGAGCTGGGCCGGCGTCCGTTCGGAATTCTCGTCACCGGGGCTTCCGAAACGGAAGCAAAGGTGGTATACGATAACATGGCGCAAGCAGCGAGCCGTTACCTGGCAGTCAACTTGGTGTCCATGGGCTCGGTGCCGGCCGACGAATACCTGCAGCGGGCGGCGCGCCTGGGGCGGGCCGTGGTCGACGCGTTCCCGCTGGCCGGCGCTTCGGTCGCGTTTCGTCAACTGGCGGGGCGCTTTGCGCTGGCCGGCTCGCCTTCCTTACGCGCGGGGAGTCATAACCATTTTAGCGCCTAACGAATAACAAGATTTTATGTACACGGTCAAAGGGAAACCGAGCAGAGACAGCTTGCTGACGGAGCATATGCCGTTGGTCAAGCGCCTCGCCCACCACATGAAGGCCAAGCTGCCACCGAGCGTGGAGGTGGACGATCTGGTCCAGGCCGGGATGATAGGCTTGCTCGATGCTATCAGCCGATATGAGGAAACCCATGGCGCCCAGTTCGAAACCTATGCCGTGCTGCGCATCCGCGGCGCCATGCTCGACGAGTTGCGCAGCAGCGACTGGCTGCCCCGTTCCATGCGCCAGAACATGCGCAAGATCGAGACGGCCATGAGCACGCTGCAGCAGCGCCTGGGCCACCCGCCCACGGAGTCGGAAGTGGCCAAGATGCTCAAGATGTCGCTGGCCGACTACCAGGAAATGCTGTCCGACGGCGGCGGCCACCAGCTGGTCTACTACGAGGACTTCCATGACGACGACGGCAACGACAGCTTCCTGGACCGCTATTGCTCGGACGAGGAGAGCGATCCGCTGCGCGCGCTGCTGGACGGCGACTTCCGCCAGGCCGTGATCGACGCCATCGACGCCTTGCCGCCACGGGAGAAAATCCTGATGGGCCTGTACTACGAAGAGGAACTGAACTTGAAAGAAATCGGCGCCGTGATGGGCGTGTCGGAATCGCGCGTGTCGCAGCTGCACACGCAGGCCGTGGCGCGGCTGCGGGCAACCTTACGGGAGCGGTCTTGGACTGGGCCAGCGTAGCGGGGGTGTTGCTGGCGCTGGCCGGCATCGTCGTCGGCCAGGGCCTGGAGGGCGGGCAACTGGGCTCGCTGGTGCAGCCGGCCGCCTTCGCCATCGTCATCGTCGGCACCTTCGGCGCCGTGCTGCTGCAGACCCGCCCGCCCACCTTCTGGCGCGGGCTGCGCATGCTGCGCCTGGTGTTCGCGCCGCCGCCCGACAACCGCCTGGCGCTGGCACGCGAAATCAACGCCTGGAACCTGGCGGCCCGGCGCGACGGCCTGCTGGCGCTGGAGCGCTACATGCTCGCCTCCAAGGACAAGTTCAATGCCAAGGGCCTGCGCCTGATCGTGGACGGCATCGCGCCCGACAAGCTGCGCCACATCCTCGACACGGAAATCACGGCCTACGAGACGGAACAGCGGCAAGCGGTGCGGATCTGGGAATCGGCGGCCGGCTATTCGCCCACCATCGGCATCCTGGGCGCCGTGCTGGGCCTGATCCACGTGATGGAAAACCTGACCGACCCCAGCAAGCTCGGTTCCGGCATCGCCGTCGCCTTCGTCTCCACCATCTACGGCGTGGGGCTGGCCAACCTGTTCCTGTACCCGGTGGCCAACAAGCTCAAGGCCATCGTCACCCAGGCCGTGCACCAGCAGGAAATCGCGGCCGCCGTGTTCCACGACATCGCCACGGGCGACCACACGCGCGTGATCGACGAGCGCGTGGCCACGCTGCTGCGGGAGCAGTGACATGCAATACCGGCGTGCGCGCAGGAAGTTCGACGAGGAAGTGGAGAACCCCGAGCGCTGGCTGATCTCGTATGCCGATTTCATCACCTTGCTGTTCGCTTTCTTCGTCGTCATGTACGCCGTCTCGTCCGTCAACATCGGTAAATACAAGGTGTTCTCGGACGCGTTGGGCGACGCCTTCGGCGGGGCCGGCGCGGCCCAGCCCGTCACGACCCAGGTGCAGAACCTGCCCATCCCCAATCCCGGCCTGCGCCGCCGCACGGAATTGCTGCGCAAGGAGAAGGAACACATGACCAAGCTGGCCCAGGACCTGCTGTCCACGCTGGCGCCGCTGGTCAAGGAAGGCAAGGTGCGGGTGACGCAGAACAGCCGCGGGGTCAGCGTGGAGATCAATGCCAGCGTGCTGTTCGACCCGGGCGAGGCCCGGCTGACGAGCGAATCGACGGAGGCGCTGCGGGCCGTGGCCGTGCTGCTCAAGGACGACGGCCACGACGTCCAGGTGGAGGGGCACACGGACAACCAGCCCATCCGCAACGCCCTGTTCCCGTCCAACTGGGAACTGTCGTCCGTGCGGGCGGCCAGCGTGGTGCGCCTGTTCATTGACGCCGGCGTGGCGCCGGCCCGCCTGACGGCCGTCGGCCATGCGGCCAACGTGCCCGTGTCGTCCAACGCCTCGGCCGAGGGGCGGGCCCGCAACCGGCGGGTGGCTGTCACCATCCTGTCCGGCCTGCCCGATACGGTGACGGAATTGCCCACGCCGGCCATCAAGCCGCAATAGGCGGCGCCGCTCACGTTATCGTGGTGTTGCGCTACGCGCACGCGGGCATGCCGCCGCACCTGAAATTTTTGTTCATTTCGGGCGTGTGGATGAAATAAATTTTCAGCACAGGCGCAGCAATGGCGCGCTGGCGCCAAATGGCGTCAGCCGTTCCGGGCGCCCCACTGGGGCCCGGCCTGTCTTGCCTGATTGTCAGCCGGCGAAGAAGCCGCGGCTGGTGGTGGAGGTGGTGGCGTGGCCGCTGGGGCCGTAGAAGCTGCTGCTGGCGGCGGCCAGCGGACGCAGCGCTTGCAGCGCACCCTGGGTGTGGCCCATGTGCTTGTTGATCAGCATGCCGTTGATGCGGTTCAGTTCCTTCGCTTCCCGCGTCTGTTCCAGCAGGGTCTGCCACAGGGGGGCGGCGGCGCTGTCGTCGCAGGCGGCTACCCAGTCCGCCATGCCCGCTTCCTGGGGCGCGTAGCCGGCCGCACCCAGTGCGCCGTGACGCTGGCTGGCCAGCGTGGCCATCTGGCTGACCAGGGCCGATTTTTCCGGCGTCAATGCCGTCAAGCCGTCGATATTGGCGGCCACCAGATGCTGCTGCTCCTGCTTCAACACTGCCAGCAGGGAAGTCATGAGGCGCTGTTCTTCGCGCAGGATGGTCATCGGGTTTACGGCTGGCATGGTAAGTCCTAACGTTTTCTTGAGTGCAGCAGATCCTTGACCGTGTCCAGCAGTCCGTCCGCCACTTTTTCCGAATTGACCTGGAACTGGCCGTCGGCAATGGCCAGCTTGATGCGTTCGACTTTCTTGGTGTCGAACACGGCGCTGCCGCCGCCGGCCGCACTGGCCGCCATTGCCTGGCCCTGCGGCGACAGGCGTACATTGTCCGTCGCGGCCGGGGTCGCTGCCGTCTTATCGGCGCCACGGGCGTTGGACGTGCCTGCGGGCGACACCGGCAAGCCGGGGGTGCTCTTGAGTGTATCGTTGATTTTCACAGCATCATCCTCGTCTGATCGGAGTCTCGGACTCCGGGGTATGAGTCTATAACGGCGGCCCTTGAATAAACTTTAGCGTGCCTTACCGCAAAGAACTCAACTTTCCTCAGAACGCGACTTCCACCAGACCGCCCGCCTTGGCGATCCCGCTAATTTGTTGCCCACCGGCAGTTCTTACCTGCACCACCTGGCCGTCGCCGGCCGTGCTGACGGCACGCCCCTCGGCCGACACGGAAAAACCGTTGCCGCTCGAGACCAGCCGCACCAGCTGGCCCTGCTGCACCACAGGCCGGCTCTTGAGCGTATCGAGCCGCAGCGGCGTGCCGGACGGCAGCGACACGTTGGCGTAACGGCCCACCACCTGGGCCATGTCGGTGGCGATGCCCGGCGGCATGGCCGTCAGGTCGCCCTGTACGGCCACCAGCTGGCCCGCCTCGATGGTCTGGCCCTGGGCCAGCGGCACGGCGCTGGCGATGTAGTCGGCCACCACGCTCACATTCGCTTGCACATAGATCGTCCACACGGGCGCGCCGCAGCGTACCCCCACCGTCGTCTTGCCCCAGGCCCGGCTGCCCGGCATGAGGAAGGCTTGCGGCGCCGGGCAGGCGGGCAGGGCCATGCGGGCATCGATGGCGCCCACGGTGACCCTGGCCTGGCCCGGCAGGCCGGCCGTCTGCGTTTGCAGGAATTGTTCCACGCTTTGCCGCAGGGCGGCGGCGTCCTGGCGCCCGGTGCCCGGTTGGGCGGCCGCGCCGGCCGACAGGGCCAGCAGCAAGGTGGTGAGCAACAGTGGTTTCATGGTCTAGGTGTCCGGGGAATGGTGCCATGATAGTCCGGCCGGCCCGCCGGCAAGCCCGGAATAGGGCGCAAAAGCATGGCCTTATCGTTCGATTGCCGTGCTGCAAGCGGCCGTATCATGGCTCCTGTCATCACCAGTTCGTCCAGCCCATCATGGCCGGACGCACGCTACGGAGCCTGTCATGTTAGGGAAACTCGACGATTACCTGCGCTTTCACGAAGCCGCGCTGAGCCTGCGCTCGCAGCGCCAGACCGTGCTCGCGTCCAACATCGCCAACGGCGATACCCCTAACTACAAGGCCCGTGACATCGATTTTTCCAGCGCGCTGCAAAGCGCCCTGGCCAGCAGTGCCAGCCAACCGCTGCGCACCACGGCGACCCGGCATTATCCGGCCCCGGCCAAGGATGGCACGGCGCTGCCGGACGGCACGCCGCTGCTGTACCGGGGCGTGGTGCAGGGCGCCGTGGACGGCAACACGGTGGACATGGATGTGGAACGCAACCAGTTCGCCGACAACGCGCTGCGCTACGAGGCCGGCATCACGATGATCAACGCCCAGGTCAAGGAAATGATGGCGGCCATCCAGGGAGGTAACTAATCATGTCGTCGCTGTTCAGTATTTTCAATGTTTCCGGTTCGGCCATGAGCGCCCAGGCCCAGCGCCTGAACGTGGTGGCCAGCAACCTGGCCAACGCCGACAGCGCCACCAGCGCCAGCGGCGAAGCTTACCGCGCCAAGCAGGTGGTGTTCGAAGCCACCCCGGCCACCGACGGCGGCGCCTCCACCGGGGTGCGGGTGCGCCAGGTGGTGGAAGACCCGTCGCCCATGAAACTCAAGTACGACCCCAAGAATCCGCTGGCCGACGAGAAGGGCTATGTGACCATGCCCAACGTCAATGTGGTCGATGAAATGGTCAACATGCTGTCGGCCTCGCGTTCCTACCAGACCAATGTGGAAACCATGAACGCGGCCAAGACCCTGTTGCTGAAAACCCTGACCATCGGCCAGTAAGCGGCCCGCACTTAAACCGAGGCTACCATGTCCACCGTACAAAATTCCACCGCGCCGTCCACGGCCCTGCTCAATGCCGTCAACGCCAAGGCGGCCACCGCCGCCAGCGGCGTGCAGGCCGACCAGGACAAGTTCATGACCCTGCTGGTGACCCAGCTCAAGAACCAGGACCCGCTCAATCCGCTCGACAACGCCCAGGTCACCAGCCAGCTGGCCCAGCTGTCGACGGTGACGGGCATCAACAAGCTGAATTCGACCGTGGAATCGCTCAAGAGCAGCTACCAGGCCTCCGAATCGATGGCCGCCACCAGCCTGATCAATCACGGCGTGCTGGCCCCCGGCAAGAGCCTGGCGCTCACCAGCGGCAAGGCCATCTTCGGGGTGGACCTGGCCAGCGGTGCCGACAGCGTGAAAGTCGACATCCAGAACGCCAGCGGCAAGGTGGTGCACAGCATCACCATGAATGCGGTCGACGCGGGCACGCTGCCGCTGGTGTGGGACGGCAAGCTCGACGATGGCACCACGGCCGCCGACGGCCAGTACGCCATCGCCGTCACGGCCACCGCGGGCGGCAAGGCGCTGACCGATGCCACCGCGCTGACCTTCGGCACCGTGGCCAGCGTGTCGACCGGGGCCGCCGGCGTCAAGCTCAACGTGCCTTCCATCGGCCAGTTATCCATGGCTGACATCAAGCAAGTGCTGTAAGCCTTACCCAATTTGTCTGAACCAGTTTGCAGCACCTTATCTCATAGGGGAATACCATGTTCCAGCAAGGACTCAGTGGCCTGAACGGCGCGGCTAAATCGCTCGACATCATCGGCAACAACATCGCCAATGCCAGTACCGTGGGCTTCAAGGGGTCGCAGGCCCAGTTTGCCGACCTGTATGCCAATTCGCTCAACGGCGTGAGCGGCAACAATGCCGGTATCGGCGTGTCGGTGGCGCGCATCGCCCAGCAGTTCAACCAGGGCAACATCGAAACGAGCGCCAACCCGCTCGACATTTCCATCAACGGCGGCGGCTTCTTCCGCACCGTCGTCAATGGCGCCACCCAGTATTCGCGCAACGGCCAGTTCCAGCTCGACAAGAATGGCGGCATCATCAACGCCCAGGGCGCCCAGCTGACCGGTTTCCTGACCAATACGGATGGGGTGATCCTGCAAGGCTCGCCGGTGCCCATCGTGATCGATTCGTCCGACCTGAAACCGGTCGAGACCACCAAGGCCAACTTCCTGATCAATCTGTCGTCGAACACGCAGTCGCCGGCCACCGTGCCGTTCAACGCGCTCGATCCCACCAGCTACAACAAGCAGACCGTGCTCGACGTGTACGACAGCCTGGGCGGTTCCCATACCATGGGCACTTATTATGTCAAGACAGGCGGCGGCACCTGGGACGTGTATGTGTCCAACGACGGCGTGGCGGCCGAGGCCAAGAAGGCGTCCCAGATCCTGGTCACCGACCCCACCGTGCAGGCCGCCCGTGCCGCCTACCAGGCCGTGATCAATTCCTCGCCGGCGCCGGACGGCCCCACCATCCTGGCTGCCCAGCAAGCCTATTCGGCCGTGGCCGGCCCCGTGCTGCTGGCCGAAGCGACCGCCGACGGCGCCAGCGCAGCCATGCAGGCCCAGCTGACGGCCCTGTTCACGGCGCCGACGGACGTGGGCGGCATCGCCGGCAACAACCCGGACAAGATCGACGCGGCCCTGGTGGCTGGCCTGACCCTGCCGGCCGTCAAGGTCGGCACCCTGGTGTTCAACACCAGCGGCGAGCTGAGCACGGCCGCCATGGCCCTGCTGACCCCGCCCCAGTCGCTGCCGTTCAACGTCCAGCTGCCCATCTTCCCCGACAATGGCGCCAAGCTCACGCTCAACATCGCCACCGACTTCACGGGCTCGACCCAGTACACGGGCACCACCAGCGAGCGCCAGTCGACCCAGGACGGTTATTCGTCGGGCCACCTGGAGCGCTTCGCGGCCGGCGCCGACGGCATCATCCTGGGCCAGTACAGCAACGGCAAGTCGCGTCCGCTGGCCCAGGTGGTGCTGGCCAACTTCGCCAGCGTGGACGGCCTGACCCCGCTGGGCAACAACGCCTGGGCCGAAAGCTCCACTTCCGGCACGCCCCAGATCGGGGTGCCGGGCGAGGGCAAGATGGGCTCGCTGCGTTCACAGTCGGTGGAAACGTCGAACGTGGACCTGACGGCCGAGCTGGTCAACATGATCACGGCCCAGCGCGTCTACCAGGCCAACGCCCAGACCATCAAGACCGAGGATTCGGTGCTGCAGACCCTGGTCAACCTGCGTTAATCCTAGCCTGACGGGGCGGCCCTGGCCGCGCGGCCGGGCCCGCCCCCTTACCGGAGTTACAACACGCCATGGATCGTCTCGTCTATACCGCCATGACCGGCGCGCGCCACGTGCTGGACCAGCAGTCCACCGTGTCGAACAACCTGGCCAACGCCACCACCACCGGCTTCCGGGCCCAGCTCGACGCGTTCCGGGCCGTGCCCGTGATGTCGGAAGGCTTGCCCACCCGTACCTTCGTGGTCGACACCACCACCGGCAGCGACATGCGCGCCGGTCCCATCCAGACCACCGGCCGCAACCTGGACGTGGCCCTGCGCGGCGAAGGCTGGATCGCCGTGCAGTCGGCCGACGGTTCGGAAGCCTACACCCGCAACGGCAGCCTGAAGATCAGCGACAATGGCTTGCTGCAAACGTCGGGCGGGCAGACCCTGCAGGGCGACGGCGGCCCGATCGCCATTCCGCCCGACACCAGCGTGTCCATCGCCAGCGACGGCACGGTGAGCACCATTTCCACCGACTTCAAGCCGGGGCCGGCCAACGTGCTGGGCCGCATCAAGCTGGTCAATCCCGACGCCAAGGCCCTGGTGCGGGGCGACGACGGCCTGTTCCGCCTGAGCAGCGGGGTGACGGCCGACAACGATCCGTCCGTGCGCCTGGTGGACGGGGCGCTCGAAGGCAGCAACGTCAACGCCGTCGATTCCATGGTCAATATGATCAGCCTGGCGCGCCAGTTCGAGATGCAAATGAGCTTGCTGAAGAACGCCGAGAATAACGCCGCAAAAGCCACCCAGATCCTCGCTTTGAGTTGAGTGCTGCTGCTCCATAATGGTGGCATAGGATAAGCAGCGGTCGTTCCGGCCGCCGCGCTCCCCGCGACTGGAGAAGCAACATGATACGTTCCCTTTGGATTGCCAAGACTGGCATGGAAGCGCAGCAGACGCAGATGGACGTGGTGTCCAACAATCTGGCCAACGTCAGCACCAACGGCTTCAAGAAGTCGCGCGCCGTGTTCGAGGACTTGCTGTACCAAAACGTGCGCCAGCCGGGCGCGCAATCGTCCCAGCAGACCAATTTGCCGTCCGGTATGCAGATCGGTACCGGCGTGCGGCCCGTGGCCGTGGAGCGCATCTTCACCCAGGGCAATCCGCAATCGACGGGCAACGACAAGGACCTGATGGTCAACGGCAACGGCTTCTTCAACGTGCTGCTGCCCGACGGCACGACGGCCTACACCCGTGACGGCTCCTTCCAGCGCGACAACAACGGCCAGATGGTCACTTCCAGCGGCTTCGTGCTGCAGCCGGCCATCACCATCCCCATCAACGCCACCAGCATCACGGTCGGCCGCGACGGTACCGTCTCCGTCACCTTGCCGGGGCAGACGGCGCCGTCCCAGATCGGCTCGATCCAGCTGTCGACCTTCATCAACCCCACGGGGCTGGAGTCCAAGGGCGAGAACCTGTACGTGGAAACGGGCGCCTCCGGCAACCCGCAAAGCAACACGCCGGGCACCAACGGCACCGGCACCATCATGCAAGGCTACGTGGAAACGTCGAACGTGAGCGTGGTGGAGGAGATGGTCAACATGATCCAGACCCAGCGGGCCTACGAGATCAACAGCAAGGCCATCACGACCTCCGACCAGATGCTGCAAAAACTGACGCAGATGTAAGCCTAGCGGGAGCGCAACATGAAACCTGTCCTGACCCTGAAACCTGCCCTGGCCCTGGCCCTGGCCGCCACCGCCCTGGGCGGCTGCACGGCCATTCCCACTACCATCGTGCAGACGCCGCTGACCTCGCGTCCGCTGGCGGCCGAGCAGCCGCTGGCCAACAACGGCGCCATCTACCAGCCGGCCGCCTTCCGGCCCATCTTCGAGGACCGGCGCGCGCGCCACGTGGGCGACGTGCTGACCCTGGTCATCACGGAAAAGACGGCCGCCGTCAAGGCCGGCGCCAGCTCGGGCAACAAGTCCGGCAGCGTCAGCGCCAGCATTCCCCATCCGCTGCAAGGCACTTTCGGCGCCACCGTGGCCGCCAACAGCGCCAGCAAGTACGCGGACGGCGACAACCAGTCGGCCAGCAACACCTTCACCGGCACCATGGGCGTGACGGTGGTCGAAGTGCTGGCCAACGGCAACCTGATCGTGGCCGGCGAAAAGCAGATCGCCATGAACAAGGGCACGGAATTCATCCGCTTCTCCGGCATGGTCAATCCCGACAACATTGCCACCGGCAACACGGTCGCCTCCACCGCCGTGGCCGACGCCCGCGTCGAGTACCGCACCAACAGCCAGATCGACCGGGCCGAAATGACGTCCATGGCGTCCCGCTTCTTCCAGAGCCTGCTGCCATTCTGACCATGAAAACCACTTCCCTTATCGGCCGTTGCGCCACCGTGCTGGGCTTGTGCGCCGCCCTGCTGGCCGCGCCGCCGGCCGGCGCCGAGCGCCTGAAAGACTTGGTCAGCATCGCCGGCGTGCGCCAGAACCAGCTGATCGGCTACGGCCTGGTCGTGGGCCTGGACGGCAGCGGCGACCAGACCACCCAGACCCCGTTCACGGTGCAAAGCGTGGTGTCCATGCTGCAGCAGCTGGGCGTGAACTTGCCGGCCGCCTCCACCTTGCAACTGAAGAATGTGGCGGCCGTGATGGTGACGGCCTCGCTGCCGCCGTTCGCCCAGCCGGGCCAGACGCTCGACATCACCGTCTCGTCCATGGGCAACGCCAAGAGCCTGCGCGGCGGCACTTTGCTGATGACGCCGCTCAAGGGCGCCGACGGCCAGGTCTACGGCATGGCCCAGGGTAACGTGCTGGTGGGCGGGGTGGGCGTGGCCGCCGGCGGCAATTCGCTGCAGGTCAACCACCTGAGCGTGGGCAAGATTTCCGGCGGCGCCACCGTGGAGCGGGCCGTGGCCTCGGCCTTGGGCGAGAACAACTTCATCAAGCTGGAACTGAACACGACCGACTTTTCCACCGCCAGCCGCATCGTCGAAGCCATCAACGACAAGTACGGCCCCGGCATCGCCTATGCGCTGGACGGGCGCGTGATCCGGGTCCAGTCGCCCAGCAGCAGCGACCAGCGGGTCAGCTTCATCGGCACCCTGCAGGACATGCAAGTCTATCCGGCGGCCCAGCCGGCCAAGGTCATCATGAATGCCCGCACCGGGTCGGTGGTGATGAACCAGGCCGTCACGCTCGATACCTGCGCCATTTCGCATGGCAACCTGTCGATCGCCGTCACGGCCGAACCGCAGGTGAGCCAGCCCAACGCGCTGTCGGGCGGGCGCACCACCGTGACCCAAAATACCCAGGTCGACATCAAGAAAGATAGCGGCAAGGTCATGCTGGTCAAGGGCGGCGCCTCGCTGGCCGAGGTGGTCAAGGCCCTCAACGCCATCGGCGCCACGCCGCAGGACTTGCTGGCCATCCTGCAAGCGATGAAGGCGGCCGGCGCCCTGCGGGCCGAGCTGGAAATCATTTAAGGATGCGCCCATGAACAGCCAGAACGACCTGTCCGGCAAGCTTGCACTCGATGTGCAGGGCATGGGCGCCCTGCGCCAGTCGGCCAAGGCCGGTTCACCCGAGGCGCTGAAAAGCGCCGCGACCCAGTTCGAAGCCATGTTCGTCAACATGATGATGAAGAGCATGCGCGACGCCACGCCCCAGGATGGCATGCTCGACAGCCAGCAGAGCAAGATGTTTACCACCATGCTGGACCAGCAGACCAGCCAGAGTATCGCCAAGAAGGGCATCGGCCTGGCCGACGTGCTGATCCGCCAGTTGTCGCAGCAGGCCGCCAACGCCCAGGCGCTGGCCATCGGCAACGAGGGCGCCGGCGCCGGCGCGGCCACGCCGGCCGCACCAGCCACCAGCCGCTTCGATCCGGCCCTGCTGCAGCGGGCCATCGCGGCGGCCGGCGCGGAGGCGGCCAAGGGCGGCGCGCCGTCCCATGTGCGCAACTTCCAGGCCAAGCTGGGCGCCCATGCGGAAGAGGCCAGCCGCGCCACCGGCATCCCGGCCAAGTTCATGCTGGGCCAGGCGGCCCTCGAGAGCGGCTGGGGCAAGCGCGAGATCAAGGGCCGCGACGGCAGCAACAGCCACAACCTGTTCGGCATCAAGGCCGGCGCCGACTGGAAGGGCAAGGTGGCCGAGGCCGTCACGACGGAATATGTGAACGGCAAGGCCCAGACCAAGGTGGAGCGCTTCCGCGCCTACGACAGCTATGCCGACAGCTTCAAGGATTACGCCAAGCTGCTGGCCAGCAACCCCCGCTACGAAAAAGTGCTGGCCAGCGCCGGCGACGCCAGCAGTTTCGCCCAGGGCCTGCAGCGGGCCGGCTACGCCACCGACCCCCACTACGCGCGCAAGCTGACCAACATCATCAAGCATTCCCTGGTCGGCTGACGGGGTGGCAGGGCATCCGGTTCAAGTTTGGGCCGGCGCCGCCGTTAATTAACCACACAGAGCGTCAACACACATCATGTCACTACTCAGTATCGGAAAAAGCGGTTTATTGGCGGCCCAGGTGGGGTTGGCGACCACCGGCAACAATATTACCAACGCGGGCGTGGCCGGCTACAGCCGCCAAGTCGCGATCCAGGGCGACACCGGCACCCAGGACATGGGCTTCGGCTTCGTGGGGACGGGCACGGAAGTGAGCCAGGTCAAGCGCTATTACGACGACTTCCTGAACAAGCAGCTGCGCGGGGCGGAAACGACCAAGGCTTCGCTCGACAGCTATTATGCCCAGATCAGCCAGGTCGACAACCTGCTGGCCGATCCGACGGCCGGCCTGTCGCCGGCCCTGCAGGACTTTTTCAACGGTGTGCACGACGCCAGCTCCAACCCGGCCTCGGCCGCGTCGCGCCAGGCCATGCTGTCGAGCGCCGACTCGCTCGCCTCGCGCTTCCAGGGCTTGAGCGCACGGCTGTCGGAAGTGGCCGACGGCGTCAACAGCCAGATCACGTCCACCGTCACCCAGATCAACACCTATGCGGGCCAGATCGCCGCCCTGAACGACAGCATCGCCGGCCTCAGCCTCGACCCCTCCAAGGCCCCCAACGACTTGCTCGACCATCGCGACCAGCTGCTGTCGGAATTGAACAAACTGGTCAAGGTGTCCGTCATTCCCGGCGACAACCATATGGTCACCGTATCGTTCGGCACCGGGCAGCCGCTGGTGGTGGGTAACCATGCGTTCGGCCTGGCCACCGGCGTCTCGCCCACCGACCCCAACCGCGTGACGGTGGGTTACCAGGGCCAGGGCACGAGCACCATCAGTCCGTTGCCGGAAGATGTGCTGACGGGCGGCCAGCTCGGTGGCCTGATCGAAGTGCGCAGCGGCGCGCTGGACCGTGCGCAGAATGAGCTGGGCCTGGTGGCGGCCGGCCTGGCCACCACCTTCAACCAGCAGCACCACCTGGGCCAGGATCAGAACGGCGCACTGGGCGGCGATTTCTTTGCGCCGGCCAACGCTACCGTGACGGCCAACCGTAACAATTCCACCATCAGCACGGCCAGCGTGACGGCCGTCGTGACCGATGCCAGCAAGCTGACGGCCAGCGATTACAGCGTGGACTATGATGGCACCGATTTCTGGGTGACGCGCCAGAGCGATGGCGTCAAGACCCAGATCGTGCCCTTCCCGCAAGTGGTGCCGCAAACCGTGGACGGGGTCGACTACACCATCACCGGCGCGCCCCAGGGCGGCGACGATTTCCTGGTCCAGCCCACCCGCAACGCGGCGGCCAACTTCAAACTGGTGTTGAGCGACCGCACCAAGGTGGCGCTGGCCGCGCCCATCAGCACCAGCGCGCCCACCACCAACGCCGGCAACGCCAAAATCACGGCTGGCACGGTGGACATCAACTACCTGACGCCGGGCAATGCGCTGGTGGCACCGGTCACGCTGGCCTACGACAAAGCCAGTAATTCGCTGTCGGGCTTCCCGCCGGCGCAGGACGTGACGGTGACGGTCAACGGCGTGGCCACCCTGTATCCGGCCGGCACGCCCACCATCCCTTACACGGATGGGGCCACGATCAGTTTTGGCGGCGCCAGTTTCGCCATCAGCGGCCAGCCGGCCGATACCGACGTCTTCACCGTCGGGCCCAACACGGCCGGCGTGGGCGACAACCGCAACGGCCAGTTGCTGGCCGGACTGCAGACCAAGAACGTGCTGGACGGCGGTAATGCCACGTTCCAGACCAGTTACGCGCAGATGGTCAACTTCGTCGGCAACAAGACGCGCGAAGCCCAGATCAGTGGCCTGGCCAGTGACGCGGCCGTGCAACAGGCCACGACGGCGCAGCAAAGCGTGTCCGGTGTCAACCTGGACGAGGAAGCGGCCAACCTGTTGCGTTACCAGCAAGCTTACCAAGCCTCCGGCAAGGTGATGCAGATTGCCGGCCAGCTGTTCGACGTGCTGATGAACCTGGGCGGCTGAGATTTTTTTGACGGGATAGCATTATGAGTATGCGCATCAGTTCCAAGAGCATTTACGACATCGGGGTCAACCAGATCGGCACCCTGCAGACGGCGTTGGCGCGTACCCAGCAGCAGCTGTCCACGGGCCGCAAGAACCTGACGGCGGCCGACGACCCGATCGCCACCGCCCGCGCGCTGGAAGTGACGCAGTCGCAGAACATCAACACCCAGCTGGTGACCAACCGCCAGAACGCCAAGAGCGCGCTGGGGCAGGAAGAGGTGGCGCTGGCCAGCACCACCAGCTTGCTGCAGGACGTCAAGACCCTGACGGTGAACGCCGGCAACGGCTCGATGACGCAGAAGGACCGCGAATCGCTGGCCGTGGAGCTGGAAGGGCGCATGCAGGATTTGCTGGGGATCGCCAACACGGCCGACGGTGCCGGCGGCTACCTGTTTTCCGGCTACAAGTCGACCACCTTGCCCTTTACCCAGACGGCCACCGGCGCCGCCTACCAGGGCGACCAGGGCCAGCGCGAGCTGCAGGTGGGCTCGACCCGCAAGCTGCCCATCAGCGACTCGGGCTCGTCCGTGTTCGAGAACAACATCAACGGCAACGGCACCTTCCTGACGGGGGCCGCCGCCGGCAACTATGCCCGCGGCGGCAGCGGCATCATCGCGCCCGGCTCCGTGCAGGACCCGACCCTGCTGACGGGCCACCAGTACCAGCTCGATTTCGCCGTCACGCCGGCCACGCCCGGCGTGCCCAGCGTGACCACCTACACCGTCACCGACGTCACGCTGGGCCAGCCGGTGCCGCCGGCGCCCGTGCCGGCCACGCCCATCCCCTATGTCAGCGGGCAGAACATCACCTTCGACGGCATGCAATTCGACATCAAGGGCGCGCCGGCCGACCAGGACCAGTTCACGGTCCAGCCTTCGACCAAGCAATCGATGTTCACCACGCTGACTGACCTGATCGGCGCGCTGCGGGCGCCTGGCGATGGCGCGGCCGGCCAGGCCAGCCTGACCAACAAGCTCAACCAGGTCAATGCCAGCATCGACAACTCGCTCGACAATGTGCTGTCGGTGCGGGCCGCCGTCGGCTCGCGCCTGAAGGAACTCGATTACCTGGACAGCTCGGGCGATGACTTGAACCTGCAATACGCCACCACGCTGTCGAACCTGCAGGACGTGGACACGGTCAAGGCCATCTCCGCGTTCACCCAGCAGCAGATCAACCTGGATGCGGCCCAGAAGTCGTTCAAGACGCTGTCCGGTCTGTCGCTGTTCAACTACATCGGCTGATGGCGGCGGGGCCGATGCCCCGTCCGCAGTCCTAGGGCCGCTGCACCGTCGGCGCCCTGGGCGGTGGCCGCACGGACTCGACGCGTTGCGACCACGTGCGCGGCATGAGCCGGGCCCGCTCTATCCCTTCCAGGAACAGGTTCTGCATGGGCGTGGCCAGGTAGGGCAGCGACATGGCGATCACCAGCAAGCCCACGCCCAGGGTGACGGGGAAACCGATACCGAACAGGTTCAGCTGCGGCGCGGCGCGGGTCAGGATGCCCAGCGCCACGTTGGTGATGAGCAGGGCGGCCACGATGGGCAGCGACAATTGCACCCCCGTGCTGAAGATGATGCTGCCCCAGTCCGCCAGCTGCTTGAAACCGCCGCCGTACAGGGGCCGGGCCGACACGGGCAGGCTGCTGAAACTTTCCACCAGGGCCGACAGCAACACCAGGTGGGCGTTGGCGGCCAGGAAGCCCATGGTGGCCACCAGCGCCAGGAACTGGCTGATGGCCGACGAGCGGCCCTGGGTGTTGGGGTCGAAAAAGGTGGCGAAGCCCAGGCCCATGGTCAGGCTGCCGATCTCGCCCGCCATTTCCACGGCCGCGAACACGATGCGGATGGAAAAGCCCATCGCCAGTCCCACCAGCAGCTCCTGGGCCAGGATCAGCAGCCCGGCCAGCGACAGCGGGTCGGTGGCCGGCAGGGCCGGCACGGCCGGCGCCACGATCAGGGCCAGCAGCACGCCCAGCCCCACCTTGACGTTGACCGGCACGGCCGAGTTGCCGAACAGGGGGGCGGCCGCGATCAGGCCCAGGATGCGGGTGAGCGGCCACAGCAGGGACGCGATCCACAGATTGAGTTCGGCCGTGGTCAGCGTGATCATGCGCCGGCGCCCGTGTGTTGCATGGCTGGCATGGCCGCCTCAGCCCACCAGGCCGGGAATGCCGCTGAACACTTCGCGCATGTAGTCGAGCATCACGGCCAGCATCCACGGTCCGGCCACCACCAGCGCGACAAAGATGCCGACCAGCTTGGGGATGAAGGACAGGGTCGCTTCGTTGATCTGGGTGGCGGCCTGGAAGATGCTCACCACCAGGCCGATGATCAGGGCCACCAGCAGCAGCGGGGCGGCGATCATCAGCGTCACCTCCATCGCGTGGCGGCCCATCGTCATGACGCTTTCCGGGGTCATGGCCGCTCCTTAGTAAAAGCTCTGGGACAGCGAGCCCAGCAGCAACTGCCAGCCGTCCACCAGCACGAACAGCATCAGCTTGAACGGCAGCGAAATGACGGCCGGCGACATCATCATCATGCCCATCGACATCAGCACGGACGCCACCACCATGTCGATGATGAGGAAGGGGATGAAGATGGCAAAGCCGATCTGGAACGCCGTCTTCAGTTCACTGGTGACGAAGGCCGGGATCAGCACCCGCAGCGGCACGTCTTCCGGGCCCTGCAGGGCCGGGGTGCGCGACAGCTTGACGAACAGGGCCAGGTCGGCCTGGCGCGTCTGCTTCATCATGAATTCCTTGAGCGGGGCCACGCCCTTGTCCATCGCCTGGCCCATGGTGATCTTGTTGTCCTGCAAAGGCTGGTAGGCTTCCGTGTAGATCTTGTCGAACACGGGGCCCATCACGAACAGGGTCAGGAACAGGGCCAGGCCCACCATCACCTGGTTGGGCGGGGCCGACTGCGTGCCCAGCGCCTGGCGCAGCAGCGACAGCACGATGATGATGCGGGTGAAGCTGGTCATCATCAACAGCGCGGCCGGGATGAAGGACAGCGCCGTCATCAGCAGCATGGTCTGGATCGGCAGCGTGTAACTGGTGCCGCCGCCCGGTGCCGGACTGCTGATGAAGGCCGGGATACCCGGTTCGGCCGCCGCCCACAGCGGCAGGGCCAACGCGGCCAGAGTGAGCAGCCACTTGCATGCTGCGCCCGGCGTCAGGCCGCCTTGCTTATTTACCATTACGTTTATCTATCGTGTGTTTGAGCCATTCGGCGAACTGGGCGCCGGGCAGGGCCGGGGCGGCGACGGCGTCGTCCGCCGGGTCGTGGGGCTGGCGCGCCATGGTGGCCAGCGCGTTCATGCGGCCGGGCGAGGCGCCCACCACGATCCACTGTTCGCCCACTTCCACCACCAGGATGCGCTCGCGCGCGCCCACGCTGAGCGCGCCCACCAGGCGCACATGGGCCCCGCCCGTGACGGACTTGGGACCGAAGCGCTTGAGCAGCCAGGCTGCGCCCACCAGCAGGGCCAGCACGAAACCGAGTGCGAAGATGCTTTGCAGCAGGCCGCCGGTGGCCGACGGCGCCGGCGCCGGCAGCGTCATGGCCGGCCCGGGAGGCGGGCGGACGGGCGCGGCGGCCGGGGCGCTAACGGCCGGCGCGGCGGCCTGGGCCGCCGGGGCGGCCGCGGCCGCGGTGCCGGCCGGCCCGGCGGCGGGGACGGCTGCGCCTGCCGCGGGGGACGTGGCCGGCAAGGCGGTTGTGGCGATGGCGGCTGCGGGTGGGGCGGTGGCAGGTGTCGCGGTAGCCGGCGCGGCGCCCGCCGGTGCGGCGGCGATGGTGCCCGATACGCTGCGCTGGGCCTGCGCCGGCACGGCGGCCAGCGCCGCCAGCAGCAGGCCGACGATAAAGACAGGCTTCATTTATTGAGTTTTCGGATGCGTTCGGATGGCGTGATGATGTCGGTCAGGCGGATACCGAACTTGTCGTTCACCACCACTACCTCGCCCTGGGCGATCAGGCAGCCGTTGACGAGCACGTCCATCGGTTCGCCGGCCAGGCCGTCCAGTTCCACCACCGAACCCTGGGCCAGTTGCAGCAGGTTCTTGATGGCGATCTTGGTGCGGCCCAGTTCCACCGTCAGCTGGACCGGGATATCGAGGATGAAGTCGATGTCGTTGTGGGTTTCCGTCTTGCTGGGCTGCTTGGAAAAGTCCTTGAACACGGCGGCGCTGGCGGCCTGGTTCTGCAGCGCCTCCGCTTCCGCCTTGGCCTGCTCGGCGATCGCGGCACCCCAATCGTCATCTAAGCTTTGATCGTCTTGATTATCCGACATGTTACTCTCCTGTGTAGCTATGGTTGCTGGACCGCTTACTTGATGTTATCGGCATTGGCCAGCAATTTCTCGACCTTGAGCGCGTATTGTCCGTTCAATACGCCGTAACTGCAATCCATCACCGGTACGCCGTCCACCGTGGCCGAGATCATTTCCGGAATGTTCAGGGGGATGATGTCGCCCACCTTCATGTTGAGGATTTCGTCGAACGACACACGGGCCGTGCCCAGCGAGGCCACCAGTTCCACTTCCGCGATCTGGATCTGCTGCGTCATCAGGCGGATCCAGCGCTTATCCACTTCCAGCGCCTCGCCCTGCAGGCTGGAGGTGAGGGCGTCGCGGATCGGCTCGATCATCGAGTACGGCATGCAGAAGTGGATCTGGCCCGACACCGAGCCCAGCTCCACCGTGAAGGTGGACGCCACCACCACCTCGTTGGGGGTGGCGATGTTGGCGAACTGGGTATTCATTTCCGAGCGGATGTATTCGAACTCGACCGGATAGACCGGTTCCCACGACTTGGTATAGGCCTCGAACACGATGTCGAGGATGCGCAGGATGATGCGCTGCTCGGTCTGGGTAAAGTCGCGGCCCTCGACCCGGGTGTGGAAGCGGCCGTCGCCGCCGAACAGGTTGTCCACCAGCAGGAACACCAGGCCCGGGTCGAACACCATCAGGGCCGTGCCGCGCAGCGGCTTCATGTGGACCAGGTTGAGGTTGGTGGGCACCACCAGGTTGCGGATGAACTCGCTGTACTTGGAGACCCGCACCGAGCCCACCGACACTTCGGCGCTGCGGCGCAGGAAATTGAACAGGCCGACGCGCAACAGGCGCGCGAAGCGCTCGTTGATGATCTCCAGCGTAGGCATCCGGCCGCGCACGATGCGCTCCTGGGTTGCCAGGTTGTAGGTTCTGACTCCCGCGACTTCTTCCGGCGCCTGCGCGTCGTCCTGATCGCCATTGACGCCCTTTAACAGGGCATCGACTTCTTCCTGGGAGAGAAAATTATCGGCCATGACGGTATTACTGAATGATAAACGAAGTGAATAAAACGTCGGTCACGTCTTGCGGTGAGCCGTGCTCTTCAAACGGTTCCTTGACCTGGGCGATGATCTCGGCGCTCAGTTGCTTCTTGCCTTCCGGGGTGTTGATTTCCGACGCGTGCTTGCCCGACAACAGCAACAATAAACGGCTGCGCACCTTGGGCATATTGTTCTTGATCAGTTCCACCTCTTCCAGCCCCGACACTTGCAGCGTGAAGGCCAGTTGCAGATATTGGTCGGCGCCGTTTTCCGGTTGCAGGTTGACGGTGAACGGTTCGATCGGCACGAACACGGGCGGGCCGGCCTTGACCTGCTTGTGCTTGCTCTTGGCCGGTGCTTCCTCATCCGCTTTACCGTGCAGGAAGAACCAGGCCGCGCCGCCGCCGATGGCGCCCAGCGCCAGCACCGCCGCCACGATGATGATGATCAGCTTCTTCTTGCCGCCACCGCCTGCCGGTGCTGCGTCAGCTTTGGTGTCGGCCTTCAATTTGGGATTCGCTTTCAAAATGATCCTTGCATCGTGCGGTAGTGGTTCATGCCGTCATTATGTCATTATCGGGAAAGACTGCGCAGCAGCATATGTGGAAAAGAGGGCAGAAGCAGGCCCTGCTCGACGTTTCTTTGATGAAACAGACAACAAAACGGGCGCCGCCCCGTCCCCTGCGTGGCAATGTTGTGCGCCAGATAAAACCGGGACGCCACGCGGCGTCCCGGTGCTGCGGTATCGGCAAAATGGGGTACGTCCCCATTTCCGGGAAAAAGGGGTAGAAAAAAGGGGTACGTCCCCATTTCTGCCATTTCCCTCCCCATTTTCGTCGCCATTTCACCCTGGTGTTGCGTGCGCGATGGCGCTGGGCGGGCGGCGCGTCCGATGACGCGGCCCGCCGTCAGGCAAAGGTGTCGACGGCGCCGGCTGGCAGGCGGCGTAGGGGGGCGGCGCTGCGCGGCGCCGGCTCGACGCTGTCGCGGCCGTAGCGCGGACCGCCCTGGCCGCCGCCACTGCCGCCACCGCCGCCCGACTGGGCGGACCCTGCTTGCTGGTTGTAACCATTGTCCTGGTTGCCTGTGCCGGCCGAGACGGTGGCGTTGCCCAGCTGGATGCCGGCATCGCTCATCATTTCACGCAACTTGGGCACGGCCGCTTCCAGCGCCTGCCGCACTTCCGGCTGGGCCGACGTGAAGGCGACGGTGGCGTGGTCGTTCGATACGCTCAGTACCACTTGCATCGGCCCCAGATCCGGCGGGTTCAGTTCCATGGTGGCGCTCTGCTCGCCCCCGGCGGCCATGAATACGATCTTCTGTCCCAGTTGCTGGTCCCAGCCCGGCGTGCCTACCCGGGCCGCCAGCTTGTCGGCCGGCACCGAGGCGGCGGCCTTGGCGATCTCCAGCCCGGCCACGGCGGCGGGGGCGATGGGGGCGGTCGCAGCGGCCGGCTCGGCCGTCATGGCCGCTTTGAGCACGGCGCTCGCCTCGGCCGGCTGTGCCTTGATGATGGGGATGGCATTGTCCGGGGCGGTCCGTTCGCCGCCCGCCGGCAAGGTAGCCACGTCGGCCGCCACCTTGGCTTTGTGCTGGCCGGCGCCGTCGGTGGCGCCGAGCTGGCCCAGGGCGGCATTGCCGTCGTCC
Organism: Rugamonas sp. FW305-51; assembly: GCF_058786935.1. NCBI lineage: Bacteria > Pseudomonadati > Pseudomonadota > Betaproteobacteria > Burkholderiales > Oxalobacteraceae > Rugamonas > Rugamonas sp. FW305-51. Next base: position 5,096 of record NZ_JBYSZG010000055.1, on the reverse strand, counting down.
GGGCCGGCCAGACCGCTGCCGGCGTTGAGGTCGGCGTCGGCCGCCACGGTCCCGTCAGTCGTGCCGGCAGCGGCCAGCCTGGCGTCCGCCTTGGCATCGGCGTGACCGGTGGCCTGGGCCAAGGTGGCCTGGAAGGTAGCGGATGTGCCGGCCTGGTCGGCTGCTGCCTGGGCTAGTGCCAGGGCCGGGTCGGTTGCTGCCGTCGCGGCGGCGCCGTCGGGCAGGGCGCCGCCCGCTTCGCTTGCCAGTGCTGCCGCCTGGTCGGCCGGCAAGCCGGCCTGGGCGCCCGCGCCGCCAGCCACAGCGCCTGCTGTGGCTGGCGGCGGGTTGAAGGCGGCCACCAGGGCCAGCATGTCGGCTACCGGGCCATCCATGGCGGCCTGGGCGTCGCTTTGGCTGTCGTCCGGGGCGCTGTCCTGTTCCTTGCCCGCAGCCGGCGTGCCGCTGGTGACGGCGGGGGCCGACCTGGCGCCCGGTTGCACCGGCGTGTCGGCGTCATGCGGGCTTGCCGGTTGGGCCTGTTTGGCGGGCGCGGCCTGGCGCGGCGCGCTGGGACCGGCTGGCCGGCGCTCGGGCGCCCGGGCCGCCGGCTTGCTGTCGGCCATGGTCGACTGGCGTTGCGCCATTTCACGCGACAGGGCGCGCTGGAACTGGTGGTCCTGGCCGCCAGCGTTCAGGCTCACCTTGGGCGCGGCCGCCGCGTTGGCGCCGATGGTGGGCAGGGGAAGAAGGGGAGTTTGCATGGTCGCGCCGTTGTATGGTGGGTTGCCGCCGAGTCGAACTCAGCGCTTGTAATAAGCCTGTCGTGCCGCGTGTTCGTCCATCTGCTTCTGGTCGCGCTTGGCTTCGAGCTTGAGCGCGGCCGCCGCCGCCCGCTCGTTGAGCGTGGCGTAGGACATGCGCTTGCGTTCGCTGGCCTGCCAGGCCTGCCTTTCCTGCGCGCTGCGCTGCTCGGCGTGCCGTATCACTTCCTGCTGGCCCGTGATGGCGTTGTCGAGCTTGCCCATGAAGGCCTGGAAATTGCGGTAAGCCATGGGCGTGATGCCGGCCGCTTGCGCCGCCTCGAAGCGTTTCACGTATTCGTCCCGGTAGCCCACCAGCATCTGGTGTTTCTGTTCGGCCTCGGCCACCGCTTTCAGGGCCGCGCCCAGCCGTTTGGCGGCGTCGTCGGTTTCCCGTTGCGCCAGCTCAATGAGCGTATTCAGTTGAGATTGGGATGCCATGATGAAGCATTATAGGCGTCGATTCTGACAGGCAATCAGTCGAATAGAGCGGTAAGTTGGCCCAAGCTCTCGCTCATGCTGACCCGTTCCGTGATCTGTTGCTGGAGGAAGTGTTCGATCTTGTCGTGCAGGCCGATGGCCTGGTCCAGCACCGGGTCGCTGCCCGGCGCGTAGGCGCCCACGCTGATCAGGTCGCGGCTGCGCTCGTAGCGCGAGAACAGTTGCTTGAGGTTGCGGGCCTGGATCTGGTGCTCGTGCGTCGTGATCGAGTGCATGGCGCGGCTGATCGACTGTTCGATGTCGATGGCCGGGTAGTGGCCGGCCTCGGCCAGGCGCCGGTTGAGCACGATGTGGCCGTCCAGGATGGCGCGCGCCGAGTCGGCGATGGGGTCTTGCTGGTCGTCGCCTTCCGTCAGCACGGTGTAGAAGGCGGTGATGGAGCCGCCTCCCATTTCGCCGTTGCCGGCCCGCTCCACCAGGATCGGCAGCTTGGCGAACACGGACGGCGGATAGCCCTTGGTGGCGGGCGGCTCGCCGATGGCCAGCGCGATCTCGCGCTGGGCCATGGCGTAGCGGGTCAGCGAATCCATGATCAAGAGCACATTCTGGCCCTGGTCGCGGAAGTGTTCGGCAATGGCCGTGGCATAGGCGGCGCCCTGCAGCCGCATCAGGGGCGGCGTGTCGGCCGGGGCCGCCACGACGACGGAGCGGGCCAGGCCTTCCTCGCCCAGGATCTGCTCGATGAATTCCTTGACCTCGCGGCCCCGTTCGCCGATCAGGCCGACCACGATCACGTCGGCCTCCGTATAGCGCGCCATCATGCCCAGCAGCACCGACTTGCCCACGCCGGAACCGGCGAACAGGCCCATGCGCTGGCCCCGGCCCACGGTCAGCATGGCGTTGATGGCGCGCACGCCCACGTCCAGCGTTTCGACGATGGGGGCGCGCCCCAGCGGATTGGCGGGACGCACGTTGATGGGGGCGCTGTTGTGGGCGTGCAGGGGGCCGAGCTGGTCGAGCGGGCGGCCGGCGCCGTCCAGCACCCGGCCCAGCAGTTCCGGCCCCACGGGCAGGTGGCGGGCCCGGTCGCTGGGGCGGCGGCGCGGATGGGCCACGCTGCCGGGACGGGGGATGGCCGGCTCGACCGGGAACACGCGGGTGCCCGGCACGATGCCTTCCACGTCGCTTTGCGGCATCAGGAACAGCCGATCGCCTTCGAAGCCGACCACTTCGGCCTCCACCTTGCCGCCGCTGGGCAGGGGCACGGTGCAGGCGGCGCCCACGGCCAGGCGCAGGCCGACCGCTTCCATCACGAGGCCGGCCACGCGGGTGACCCGGCCCGACACTTGCATCGGTTCCACGAAGCCGGCCAGTGCGCCGCAGTCGTGCAGGTAGGCTTGCCAGCGGGCGGCGTGGGGATTATTGACGGGGGTATCCATGTCAGGCCAGCCAGTCCACGTCCTTGCCCAGCGCATGGGTCAGGCGCTGCCAGCGCGAGGCGGCCTGGGCGTCGATCTGGTTGCTGGCCGTGTCGACCTTGCAGCCGCCGCGGCCCACGCTGGCATCCTCGATCACGCGCCAGCCGCCCTTGTCGAGCTCCTCGCCTATGCCTTCGCGCACCACGGACGCATCGTCCGGGTGCAGCACCAGCAGGGCCGGCTGCTGCAGCACGGGCAGGTATTCGATCGCTTCGCGCACGATGGGCAGCACCAGTTCCGGCTTCACGTGCAGCGCCGTCTTGAGCATGCCCTTGGCCAGCTGCAGGGCCAGTTCCAGCACGTCGTTGGCGATCAGCTGGTCGGCCTGTTGCACGGCCGTGCCGAACGAGGCCGTCAAGGCCCGCAAATGTTCCAGTTCCTCGGCCGAGGCGATCTTGCCCAGCGCCAGCGCGTCGGCGTGGCCGGCCGCGTGGCCTTGCTCGTAGCCTTCCAGCCGGGCTTGCTCGCGGATGGCGGCCACTTCCTCTTCGGTAGGGAACTCGGGCGGCGGCGGCAGGGGCGGGCCGAGCTCGGCCAGCTGCTGTTGCTGTTCCTGGTGGATGTCCAGCAGGCGCTGCTCGAGCAGTTCCTGCGCGCGCCGCGCTTCCAGCGCATGCTGCTCGGCGTCGCGCGCGGCCTGCGTGCTGGGACGGTCGTCGCCGAACGAGGTCATCTCCCAGCGCTGGAACGCGGTCTGCTGTTCTTTCGGTATGGTGGCCATCAGACGAAGGAATCCTCACCTTTGCCGCCGAGCACGATCTGGCCTTCGTCGGCCAGGCGCCGCACGATCTGCAGGATCTGCTTCTGCTGGGTTTCCACTTCGGACAGGCGCACGGGGCCCTTCGATTCCAGGTCTTCGCGCATCATCTCGCCGGCCCGGGCCGACATGTTCTTGAAGATCTTGTCGCGCAGTTCCTGCGAGGCGCCCTTGAGGGCGATGATCAGCATTTCCGACTGCACTTCGCGCAGCAATAGCTGGATGCCGCGGTCGTCGATGTCGATCAGGTTGTCGAACACGAACATCTCGTCCATGATCTTTTGCGCCATGTCGTTGTCGTAGTTCTTGATGTTGTCCATCACCGAACCTTCCTGCTCGCCGCTCATGAAGTTGAGGATCTCGGCCGCCGCGCGCACCCCGCCCAGCGACGATTTCTTGATATTTTCATTGCCCGACAGCAGCTTGGTGAGCACGTCGTTCAGTTCGCGCAAGGCGGCCGGCTGCACCCCGTCCAGGGTGGCGATGCGCAGCACCACGTCGTTGCGCAGGCGGTCGGTGAAGTTGCCCAGGATTTCGCACGCCTGGTCCCGTTCCAGGTGGACCAGGATGGTGGCGATGATCTGCGGGTGTTCGTTGCGGATCAGCTCGGCCACGGAATTGGAATCCATCCACTTCAGGCTTTCGATGCCGGAGGCGTCCTTGCCGCCCAGGATGCGCGACAGCAGCACGGACGCCTTGTCGTCGCCCAGCGCCTTGGTCAGCACCTGGCGGATGTATTCGTCCGAATCGAGGCCCACGGTGGAGGCGGCCGCCACCTGGTCGCGGAAGTCGTCGAGCGTGTCGACCACCTGGTCGTGCGGCACGTTCTTCATGGTGGCCATGGCCGCGCCCAGCTTGAGCACTTCGCGCGGGCCGAGGAATTTCATCACTTCGGCCGCTTCCGTCTCGCCCATGGCCAGCATCAGGATGGCCGCTTTCTGCAGTCCGGTATTTTCAGTCATTGGCGCCTACCCAAGCTTTGATGATATTGGCCACGATGCGGGGATCGTCGGCCGCCAGTTTCTTGGCCATGGCCAGGTTGTCGCGGTAGGAACGGGCCGTGTTTTCTTCCATCTGTCGCAATTCTTCCTCCGCAATGAGGGCTTCGTCGTGGTGTTCTTCCTCCGTCTCCGGCTCCGGTTCCGGTTCCGGCTCGGGCGCGTTGATTTCGTCGATCTTCTTGAACACGGGGCGCATCATCGGCCGCACGATGCGCAGGAAGATGTAAAGCAGGATCAGGGCCGTGATGAGGAACTTGGCCAGTTCCTTGGCCATCGGCAGGTTGGCCGGGTCGCGCCACCAGTCCAGCACCGCCTCGGACGGCCGGTCGACGCCGTCGAACGGCGAATTGGCCACGCTGACGGCGTCGCCGCGGTCCTGATTGTAGCCCATGGCCTGCTTGACCAGGTCGTTGATCTTGGCCATTTCCTCGGCCGTGAACGGCTTGATGGTGACCTTGCCGTTCTTGTCGATGAGACGGCGGTAGTTGACCACCACCGCCACCGTCAGGCGGCGCAGGCCGCCCATGCCGCGCTGCTCGTAGCGCACCGTCTTGTCGACTTCGTAGTTGGTGGTCGATTCCTTGTGGCTGGCGCCCGTGCCGCTGCCCGTGGTGGCACCGGGCGGGGTGCCGGGGGC
>NZ_JBYSZG010000054.1:0-36666 GCF_058786935.1 Rugamonas sp. FW305-51 | reverse complement strand
ACTTCGTCCACCGTCGTGTCGCGCTTGGCGATGAACGACAGGTCGACCAGCGACACGTTGATGGTCGGCACGCGGATGGCGAAGCCGTCCAGCTTGCCGTTCAGTTCAGGCAGCACCAGGCCGACCGCGGCGGCGGCGCCGGTCTTGGTCGGGATCATGCTCATGGTGGCGGAACGGGCGCGGCGCAGGTCTTCATGCATCACGTCGCTCAGCACCTGGTCGTTGGTGTAGGCGTGCACGGTGGTCATCAGGCCCGTTTCCACGCCGATCGCGTCGTTGAGCGGCTTGACCAGCGGGGCCAGGCAGTTGGTGGTGCACGACGCGTTCGAGATCACGGTGTCGGACGCCTTCAGCACGCCCTGGTTGACGCCGAACACGACGGTCGCGTCCACGTCCTTGCCGCCCGGTGCCGAGATGATGACTTTCTTGGCGCCGCCCTTCAGGTGGGCCGACGCTTTTTCCTTGGTGGTGAAGAAGCCGGTGCACTCGAGCACCACGTCCACGCCCAGCGAGCCCCATGGGATTTCGGCCGGATTACGCTGCGCGAACACGCGAATCACGTCGCCGTTCACGATCATGTTGTCGCCGTCCACTTCCACGGTGCCGGGGAACTTGCCGTGGGCCGTGTCGTAGCGGGTCAGGTGGGCGTTGGACTTGGCGTCGCCCAGGTCGTTGATGGCCACGATCTGGATGTCCTGTTTCTTGCCGCCTTCGTAGAAAGCGCGCAGCACATTGCGGCCGATGCGGCCATAACCGTTGATTGCAACTTTGATCGTCATACTATGCTCCTGATTAAAAAAATAAGGTACCCAGCGTTGCGACCGGCCGTTAAGCGGCCAGTACCGATTTGACTTTCGCCACGACGTTATCCACCGTGAAACCGAAGTGCTTGAACAGCACGCCTGCCGGAGCCGATTCACCGAAGGTATCGATGCCGACCACAGCGCCTTCCAGACCGACGTATTTGTACCAGAAATCGGTCACGCCAGCTTCGATTGCCACCCGTGGCAAGCCCTTGGCCAGCACGCTGGCCTTGTAGGCGGCATCCTGGCGGTCAAATACATCGGTCGACGGCATCGACACCACGCGCACGGCCACGCCGGCGGCGGCCAGCGCATCGGCGGCGGCCACGGCCAGCTCCACCTCGGAACCGGTGGCGATCAGCACCGCCTTGGCATCGGCCGCGTCGCGCAGCACGTAGCCGCCGCGGTTGATGTCGGCGATCTGCTGGGCGCTACGTTCCTGGTACGGCAGGTTCTGGCGCGAGAAGATCAGCGTGCTCGGGCCGTTGTGGCGGCGCACGGCGCAGGCCCAGGCGGCGGCCGATTCCACCGTGTCGCATGGGCGCCAGTTGTCCAGGTTGGGGATCAGGCGCAGCGACGAGATGTGCTCGACCGACTGGTGGGTGGGGCCGTCTTCGCCCAGGCCGATCGAGTCGTGGGTGAACACGAAGATCGAGCGCTGCTTCATCAGGGCGGCCATGCGCAGGGCATTGCGGCTGTAGTCGGAGAAGGTGAGGAAGGTGGCGCCGAACGGAATGAAGCCGCCGTGCAGGGCGACGCCGTTCATGATGGCGCTCATGCCGAACTCGCGCACGCCGTAGTTGATGTGGTTGCCCGGCTGGCCCGAACGCAGGGCCACGCATTCCTTCCAGTTGGTCAGGTTGGAGCCGGTCAGGTCGGCCGAGCCGCCCAGGAATTCCGGCAGCACGGGCGCCAGCGCCTGGATCGCATTCTGGCTGGCCTTGCGGGTGGCGATGTTTTCCTTCTTGTCCACGCAGGACGCGATGGCGGCGGCCACAGCGGCGTCGAAGCCGGCCGGCAGCTCGCCGGCCATGCGGCGGCTCAGTTCAGCGGCCAGCTCGGGGAACTGGGCGCGGTAGGCGGCGAACCGGGTGTTCCAGGCCGCTTCGCGGGCGGCGCCCGCTTCTTTCGCGTCCCAGGCCGCGTACACGTCGGACGGTACTTCGAACGGAGCGGCATCCCAACCGATGTATTCGCGTACGGCCGCCACTTCCTTGTCGCCCAGCGCGGCGCCGTGCACCTTGTCGCCGCCTTGCAGGTTGGGCGAGCCCTTGCCGATCACGGTCTTGCAGCAGATCAGGGTAGGACGGTCGGCCGTCTTGGCGGCGGCGATGGCGGCGCTGACGGCGGCCACGTCATGGCCGTCCACGGCGCGGATCACGTTCCAGCCGTAGGCTTCGAAGCGCTTGGGCGTGTCGTCGGTGAACCAGCCTTCGACCTTGCCGTCGATCGAGATGCCGTTGTCGTCGTACAGGGCGATCAGCTTGTTCAGGCGCAGCGTGCCGGCCAGCGCGCACACTTCGTGCGAAATGCCTTCCATCAGGCAACCATCGCCCAGGAAGGCGTAGGTGTAGTGGTCGACCACGTCAAAGCCGGGCTGGTTGAACTGGCTGGCCAGCAGGTATTCCGACAGGGCCATGCCGACGGCGTTGGCAATGCCCTGGCCCAGCGGGCCGGTGGTCGTTTCCACGCCTGGCGTGACGTCCACTTCCGGGTGGCCCGGAGTCTTGGAGTGCATCTGGCGGAAGGCCTTGATGTCGTCCATGCTCACCGCATAGCCCGACAGGTGCAGCAGCGCGTAGTGCAGCATGGAGCCGTGGCCGTTCGACAGCAGGAAGCGGTCGCGGTTGATCCATTTCGGGTTGGCCGGGTTGTGGCTGTAATGGCCGCTCCACAGGGCAACGGCGATCTCGGCCATGCCCATCGGCATGCCTGGGTGGCCGGAATTGGCCTTCTGGACGGCGTCCATTGCCAGCGCGCGGATCGCGTTAGCCATTTTGGTGGTAGGGAGCGTAGATTTCATCGTCGGTCGATCACGAAAGTATGGAAACTGGTTGCAGTGCGGCGCGGCGCGCCACGGGGCGGCGAACTTGCGTACTGGCTGAACCAAGTATTTTACCAGACCAACAGTGTCCGAATTAAAATTGCGCTGCAACATGATCCGGCGGGGCCAGGGCTGCCAGCCGCCCGCCCTCCCTTTTCCGCTCACCAGGACCTCGCATGCCCCGTTTTTATTGCCCCCAACCGCTGGCCCTCGGCCTCGAAGTGACCCTGCCGGAAGCCGTGGCGCACCATGTCCAGGTGCTGCGGCTGGCGCCAGGCGAGCTGATCACGCTGTTCAACGGCGACGGCGGCGAATACAGCGCCATGCTGAGCCGCATCGAGCGGCGCAGCGTAACGGCCGACGTCAAGGCCCACACGGCGCGCGACGTGGAGCTGCCCTACGCCGTCACGCTGGCCCAGGCCCTGCCCGAGGGCAGCAAGATGGACTGGATCGTGGAAAAGGCGGTGGAACTGGGCGCGGCCGCCATCGTGCCGCTGGCGGCCCAGCGCTGCGTGGTGCGGCTGGCCCCGGAGCGGGCGGAAAAGAAACTGGCCCACTGGCAGGGCATCGTGGTGTCGGCCGCCGAGCAGAGCGGGCGCAACCGGCTGACCCAGCTGGCCGGCCTGCAGGAGTACAAGCAATGGATCACCCAGCAGGACTTGCACCGGCGCATCATCCTCAGCCCCCGCGCAGACCAGTCGCTGGCCGCCTGGGCGCGCCACCAGGCGCCCCAGGCCGTCACATTGGTGATCGGCCCCGAGGGCGGACTGAGCGAAGCCGAGGAACAGGCCGCGCTGGCCCATGGCGCCCTGGCGCTGGGCATGGGGCCGCGCATTCTGCGCACGGAAACGGCCGGCCTGACGGCGCTGGCCACGCTCAACGCCATCTGGGGCGGCATGTAAATCGGCCGGCCGCCTGTGGCAAATATGGAACAGGCCGGGATTTTTCGCAAGATCTTTAAATTATGCAACAAACATTGCCAAAATACAAGTTAGGTACAGTTAAAGGACTTTTAAGCGACAATTAAGCCACGAAGACGCCATCGCGCTTCGCCCCCCCCAAGCCTGTCACATATTATTGCCTTGCGATACAAAATTTCCTCTCATTGACATCATTTTTGACAAATGTTCTGATGGTCCGCTTGAAAAACGCACGACGCTTTTCAAGCCACCGCGACGGTACCGGCCTGGTCCAGCCAAAAACGGACGGGCCGCTCGTTTGTCTACAAATCACAAGAGAGGTTGTTTTTATGATGATGGAAACAGTGTTAGCACGCTCGGTCCGCCTGATCTGTTCTGGCGGCGCAGCGGCACTCAGCCTAGGCCTGCTGGCCCAGCCCGCCATGGCGCAAGACGCCAACGCCAACGTCCAGCGCGTTGAGATCACCGGTTCGAGCATCAAGCGCGCGTCCGCCGAGACCGCTTCCCCTGTCCAAGTCATCAGCCATGACGACCTGATCAAGTCGGGCAAGGCCACCGTGGCCGAATTCCTGCAAACCCTGACGGCCGACGGCGCCGGTTCCCTGCCCACCGGCTTCGGCAACGGCTTCGCGGCCGGTTCCACCGCCATCTCGCTGCGCGGCCTGGGCGCCACCTCCACCCTGGTGCTGCTGAACGGCCGCCGCATGGCGCCATTCGCTCGCGCCGACGACGGCCAGAAGAGCTTCACCGACCTGTCGACGGTGCCGATGCAGATCGTCGAGCGCATCGAGATCCTGAAGGATGGCGCCTCGTCCACCTACGGTGCCGACGCCATCGCCGGCGTGGTCAACATCATCCTGCGCAAGGACTTCCAGGGCCTGACCGTGCGCGGCGAGACGGGCACCTCGCGCTACAGCGACGCCAAGCAGAACAAGGCTTCCATCACCTGGGGCCAGGGTAACCTGGACGAGAACCAGTACAACGTCGTCGTCAACGCCGAATACTTCAAGTCCGACCGCCTGGCCAACAAGGACCGCGCCGACCGCGCCTGGATCGGCAAGGGCGACTTGCGCCCGTATGGCTACCCGATCGGCACCCAGTTCGCGTCCGGCTACATCAGCGGCGTCAACAGCGCAGCGGCCAGCCCGGCCGGCTCGATCCGCAACCCGGCCACGCTGGCCTACCAGTCGCTGCCAGGCTGCGCGTCGCTGTCGACCTCCTCGCCACAAGATCCCAAGGGCGGTTGCCTGTGGCACTCGGACCAGTTCCGCGACATGCAACCCAACATCGAAGGCGTCAACCTGTACACGCGCGGCACCTGGCAGCTCAACGACGACACCCAGGTGTACGCGGAAGCGGGCTACTCCAAGCGCGACACGGCCTTTACGCTGACCCCGCCATCGATCACCCCGACCGTGGCCTTCCCGCCTAACGCCAGCACCCCGACCGGCGTGATCAACTACGGTTCCGGCGCCGGCACCACCATCGTGCTGGCCCCGAGCCACCCGCAAAACCCGTTCGGCGCCGCCGCCCGCGTGCGCTACGCCGCGTTCGACGTGGGCCCCAGCACCCGTTCGGCCAACAACGAGTTCAACCGCTTCGTGGTCGGCATCAAGGGCACGGCAGCGGGCTGGGACTACGATGCGGGCTTCGCCCACTCCGAGTCCAAGCTGCACCTGGACTACAGCAACATGCTCAACATGGCCGTCGTCAAGGCTGCCCTGGGCGATCCGACCAGCAAGTACTTCCCGTACTACCTCGGCGCGGAAGCGTACAAGAACCCGGCCTCGCTGTATGCGGCCATGGTGACCAACGCCACCTCCGACTCGACCACCAAGCTCAACATCGTCGACTTCAAGGCGTCGCGTGAACTGTTCGCCCTGCCAGGCGGCAACCTGGCGCTGGCCGTGGGCGGCGAACACCGCCAGGACAAGCTGAGCAACCCATCCCTGTCGGGCTCCGAAAACGGCACCATCAACTCCAGCTATGTGGCCGCCTTCGGCGACAGCAAGGTCTCGGCCGTGTACGCCGAGCTGCTGGCCCCTATCGTGAAGACGGTGGAGCTGTCGGCCGCCATGCGTTACGACCATTACGACCAGTTCACCTCCACCACGCCCAAGGTCGGGTTGAAATGGACCCCGGTCAAGACCTTCGCCCTGCGCGGCACCTACACGGAAGGTTTCCGTGCACCGGGTGCGGCCGAGAACAGCGCCCAGTCGCAATCGACCGGCACCTCGACCGTGCGCGATCCGATCCGCTGCCCGAACGGCACCCCGCTGCCAGGCGCCACGGCAACCGACTGCGCCGCCTCCGTGGCCGCCGTCAAGATCGGCGATCCCAACCTGCGTCCGGAAAAGTCGAAAGGCTACACCCTGGGCATGGTCTGGGATCCGGTCAACGACCTGAGCCTGTCGCTGGACGGCTGGAAGATCAAGCGCACCGACGAGATCAACCCGCTGCCGTACAACGAAGCGGCTGCCCTGCCGACGGCCATCCGTTCCGACAACAACCTGACCATCAACGGCGTGGTGGTGCCTAACACGGGCACCCTGCTGATCACCAAGGCGCCCTACCGCAATTCCAGCTTCACGGAAGTCAAGGGTGTGGACTTGGACGTGAAACAGCGCCTGCGCCTGGGCGCCTACGGCCGCGGCAACATCGGCCTGACCTGGACCCACGTGGCATCGTGGATCCGCGCCGAGTCGGCCACCACCCGCTACCAGTTCGCCGGCACCCATGGCAACTGCGACACCTCCAACTGCGCCGGTACGCCGAAAGACAAGATCAGCGTCAACGCCAGCTGGGATCCTAGCGCCGCGTGGAACTTCAGCGCCATCGCCAACTACCGTTCGGACATGAAGAACGTGCTGTTCGCCGGCGACCTGTGCGCCTCGCAACTGGCCAGCGGCGCCGATGCGCCGGGCAACTGCCGCATCGCCTCGTTCACCACGGTCGACATGTCGGCCCGCTGGAACTACAGCAAGCAGCTGCAGCTGACCGCTTCGATCAACAACGTGTTCGACAAGGTCGCCCCGCTTGACCCGCTGACCTACGGCGGCATGAGCTACAACCCGATGGACGCTTCCGGCGCCATCGGCCGCTACTTCAAGGTCGGCGCCAGCTACAAGTTCTTCTGAGCTGATCTGAAGCAGGGCAAGTGACGGGGGCGGTGAGCGATCACCGCCCCTTTTTTCATCCCGCGTCCGTCTTGCGGTGCCGCCGCTGTAAAAAAAACGCCGCGGTCCGGCTGGACCGCGGCGTTTTCGCCTAGCAAACCCTGATGATCATCAGAACTTGTAGTTGGCCTTCACGGTGAAGTAACGGCCATGGGCGTTGTGCAGCGCCGAGTTGTAGCCGCCCGTCGTGTAGCCCAACGAGCTCGGGTCGTACGGTGCCTTCGAGTCGAAGATGTTCTGCACGTTCAGGCTCAGCACCATGTGCTTGAAGCCCGAGTAGCTGTAGGCCAGGTCGACCGTGGTCCAGCTGTGGGTTTCGCAGTCCGGGTAATACTTCAGGTAGTCCGGGTTGACCGACGGCCGGCCGAACTGGCAGAACGCAGGCTGATACGGGCCCACCTGGCCATCGTCCTGGGTGCTGTAGCGCGCCATGTTCGAGATCGACGAGACGTAATTGACGTTGGCCGTCAGGCTGTGATCCGTGTAAGTCCAGGTGCTGGACAGGGTGGCGCGCACCCGCGGGATCTCGCCCACGCTGGTGGTGTCGTTGCTAATGGTGCCATTGGTGCCCACCAGGTCGAACATCGGATCGCCGACCATGGCCGCCTTCTTGTAGTCGAACACATAGGTGTAGTTCAGGCGGGTGGCCAGCTTGCCCATGTCGCCCAGCGAGTTGCGCAGGGCCATTTCCAGATCCACGCCGCTGGTGCGGGTGCCGCCGGCATTGACATACGGGGTGCCGATCGAGATCAGCGGTCCCGAGTTCGGGATCAGCTTGCCGTTGGCATCGACCAGCCAGGTGCCGGGATTCTGGTCGCGTTTGACGTACTGGGCGTATTTCGGATCGTCCACCACGGCCGTGTTCGACAACAGGTCCACTTCCTTGTCCTTGCGGATGCTGTAGTAGTCCACCAGGATGTCGAGACTGTTGGTGGGCGAGAACACCAGGCCGGCCGTGAAGCTGCGCGCCGTTTCCGGTTCCAGGTCCTTGTTGGCGGCCGCAATGCCCGACAGGCTCTTGACGCAGTCGGTCGAATCGGCGCCCGGCTTGTTGCAGCGCAGCTTGTCCTCGAAATTGTTGACGAAGTACTGGGTACCACCGTTGACCATCTGGGTCAGCGATGGCGCGCGGAAGCCTTCCGAATAGGTGCTGCGCAGCGCGAAGGTCGGCGTCACGCTCCACTTCGCCCCCACTTTCGGCGTCAGGTGGGACTTGAAGCCGTCATATTTGTCGTAGCGGCCGGCAAATTCCATCTCGAACGACTTGAAGAACGGCGTGCGCAATTCGACGAAGGCCGAGCGCACGTTGCGCTTGGCGTCCGCATAGGTGTTGGCCAGGCCGATGATCTTGCCGTCCACGGTCAGGGGATCGGGCACCAGGGTCATCTTTTCCTGCTTCACTTCCGTGCCCACTGCCAGCCCGAACGCGCCGCCCGGCAACTGGCCGAACTCGGTCGAACCCTTCAGGTCCCACTGGGCGATGCTGGACTTGCCGTCCAGCGTCACGTCGCGCGTTACCCCCGGGGTGCTGGCGATGGTCGCCAGCGGCAGGTTCTGCGACATCAGGGTCTGCACGATAGGCAGGTACAGCGTGCCATTGGTCACCTGGTGGCGCTTGGACTCGTTGTACAGCAGGTCGCTGTCCCAGTCCCAGTTGAAGTTACTGCCCTGCAGGCCGGCCAGCAGGCGGGTGGCCTTGTTTTCATTGGAGCTGCCGCCGCGCGCATCGGTAAAGCGGTAGGCCACGGCCACCGGCACCGGATTGGCCGTGCCGCGGGTCGGATTGTCGGGATGGTCCACGCCCAGCACGGGGCGGAACGGGATACCGGCGCCATCTTTCGGGAACACGGTCGTGATGCTGCGCCCGTTCATGCTGCGCGATACGCCGCTGTAGAACAGTTCGGACTGGCTGTATGCGCCTTCGACGAACGCCTTCAGATTGTCGTTGAGCTTGAATTCGGCGCGCGACAGCAGGTTGTTGCTGCGATTCTTGCCCTCGGCATCCTCGTATTGCCAACCGTCGTAGTTGCAGAATTTGTTGCCGATCAAGGGATCGTTGGAGCGCATCGGCACCAGCGCCGTGGAGCCGGTGCGGATGTCGGCCGCATTGCAACCCAGGTCGGCGCTGACGTATTTGCTGAAGTTACCGCTGCCCAGCTTGGATTCCTTGTAGAACACGGGATGGGAGCTGATGCCACTGTAAAAGTCGCTCAGCCGCCCGTTCATGGCGCGGTACTGCTCGGTTTGCACGGACTTGGCGTCGGCGATCGAAGTACGGTCGCGTTGCGACACGTCGAAGGCGACAAAGGCGTTGTAATGGTTCTCTTCCAGGTCGCCGAAGCCGACCACGCCGTTCACGCCGGAGCGGCCGAAGGCGTTGTCCTGGTTGCGGCTGGCCTGCAGCGTCAGTTCGCCGCCCTTGTAGTTGCTCTTGGTGATGAAGTTGATCACACCGGCGATGGCGTCCGAACCGTACACGGCCGAGCCGCCGTCTTTCAGGATCTCGACCCGTTCCAGCGCCGACAGGGGGATGGAGTTCAAGTCATACTGGGTCGACTGGCCCGCATTCGGATCGGCGTAGGCGGCCGGCGACATGCGGCGGCCATTGATCAGGATCAGGGTCGAGGCGGAGCCAAGGCCGCGCATGGAAGCGGTGGCCAGGCCCTTGGAGAAGCCGCCGTCGCGTCCATCGACCTGGTTGTTCGAACCGAGCGCCGGCACCTTGGCCATCAGGTCGGCCACCGTGACGGCGCCCGTGCGCTCGATATCCTTCTTGGTCAGCACTTGCACCACCGACGGGTTCTCCGTGGCGGCACGCTTCAGGTTGGAACCGGTGATGACCACACGCTCCACGCCGCTCGTATCCTCGGCGGCAAAGCCGGCATGGCTCCAGCCCACGCAACCGAGCAGCGCAATGGCCTGGACGATCAGTTTCTTTTGCATCGAAAAACCTCCAACATGAGGTGACGTGCGCCTTGGCAGCACGTCCACCAAATAAAAAAACCGCCGCGGCGGTCGCAATGTTTGCTGCCTTAGCAAGTACATTCCGGCAGACAAGATTTAAATTGTAGCAACAATCAGATACATTGCGATACATAGTTTTGACAATGAAAATTCCTCTACATTAATTTTTACCATATTTACAACAAATCCGGTGAAAATCGCTATTCCGCTTGACAATGACTGGACCAAGCCGACCAACCCGCGCATTGCCAGTACAGGTAAAATAGCGCCCTGACGCGCCCCGCTCCGCGGCGCGTCACCACTCTCCGCTAGCTACGGAGCCCAGGAACCCGAGACCGAAAACATCATGCTGCGTATCAATGAAGTCAAACTCCCGCTGAACCACACCGAGCAGGAACTGCCTGCCGCCATCCTTGCCCGGCTGGGCATTCCCGCCGCCGAGCTGCGCGGCTTTACCGTCTTCAAGCGCAGCTACGATGCGCGCAAGAAATCGGCCATCGTCCTGACCTACTCGCTGGACGTGGAAGTGGCCGACGAGGCGGCCGTGCTGGCCCGCCTGCCGCACGACATCCACCTGATGCCCTCGCCCGACACGTCCTACAAATTTGTCGCCGGCGGCGAGCGGCTGGCCGGACACGACTGCAACGAGCGCCCGGTCGTCATCGGCACCGGCCCCTGCGGCCTGTTCGCGGCCCTGATCCTGGCCCAGATGGGCCTGCGTCCCATCATCCTGGAACGGGGCAAGCAGGTGCGCGAGCGCACGGTGGACACCTTCGGCTTCTGGCGCAAGCGCGAACTGAACCCGGAGTCGAACGTGCAGTTCGGCGAAGGCGGCGCCGGCACCTTCTCGGACGGCAAGCTGTACAGCCAGATCAAGGACCCCAAGCACTACGGCCGCAAGGTGCTGACCGAGTTCGTCAAGGCTGGCGCGCCGGAAGAGATCATGTACGTCAGCAAGCCCCACATCGGCACCTTCCGCCTGGTCAAGATGGTCGAGCAGATGCGCGCCACCGTCGAGGCGCTGGGCGGCGAATACCGCTTTGAAAACAAGGTGGTCGATATCGACATCGAGCAGACGCCGGAGGGCGGCCAGGTGCGCGGCCTGACGCTGGAAAACGGTGAACAGATCGCCACCCGCCACGTGGTGCTGGCCGTCGGCCACAGCGCGCGCGACACCTTCCAGATGCTGTACGAGCGGGGCGTCTACATCGAAGCCAAGCCGTTCTCGGTGGGCTTCCGGGTCGAGCACCCGCAGTCGCTGATCGACCAGTGCCGCTTCGGCCCCAACGCCGGCCACCCGATCCTGGGCGCGGCCGACTACAAGCTGGTGCACCACGCCTCCAACGGCCGTGCCGTGTACAGCTTCTGCATGTGCCCGGGCGGCACCGTGGTGGCGGCCGCGTCCGAGCCGGGCCGCGTCGTCACCAACGGCATGAGCCAGTATTCGCGCAATGAGCGCAACGCCAACAGCGCCATCGTGGTCAGCATTTCGCCCGAGGTGGATTACCCGGGCCATCCGCTGGCCGGCATCGAGTTCCAGCGCCGGCTGGAGGAAAAGGCGTTCGAGCTGGGCGGCGGCACCTACAACGCGCCGGGCCAGCTGATGGGCGACTTCGTGGCCGGCCGCGCCTCGACCGAGTTCGGCAGCGTGATCCCGTCCTACAAGCCGGGCGTGCACCTGACGGACCTGGCCCGCATCCTGCCCGAGTTTGCCGTCACGGCCCTGCGCGAAGCGTTCCCCGCGTTCGACAAGCAGATCAAGGGTTACTTCAAGCACGACGCCGTGCTGACGGGACTGGAGACGCGCACCTCGTCGCCGATCCGCATCAAGCGCCGCGACGACACGCTGCAAAGCCTGAATACGCGCGGCCTGTTCCCGGCCGGCGAAGGGGCCGGCTACGCGGGCGGCATCCTGTCGGCCGGGGTGGACGGCATCAAGGTGGCCGAAGCGGTGGCGCTGTCGATGCTGGCCGATCCGCAGCCGGCCTGACGCCGGCCAGGGCCGGCCCGACCAGCCGAAGCGCGCCCGCTACAGCCAGCCGGCGCGCTTGAAGCGGCGGTACAGGTAGAGGCAGACCGACACCATGACGGCGACGGCGGCCGGATAGCCGTAGCGCCATTCCAGTTCCGGCATCACCTTGAAGTTCATGCCCCAGATGCCGGCAAAGGCCGTGCAGATGGCGAAGATGGCGGCCCACGCGGCCAGCCGCTTGTTCACTTCCCCCTCCTCGATGGCCACCATCGACAGGTTGACCTGGATCGCCGTGCTGATGGTGTCGCGCACGTTGTCGAGCGTGGCGCTGATGCGGTGCAGGTGGTCATGCACGTCGCGGAAGTATTCCTGGCTATCCATGCACATGGCCGGCACCCGGCCGCCGTGCAGCTTGCCGGTCGCCTCCATCAGGGGCGCCACGGCATGGCGCACGGCCATCACCTTGCGCTTGAGTTCATACAGGCGCTCGATATTGTCGCGCTGGGAACCGTGCAGGAAGATGCGTTCCTCGATCTGCTCGAGTTCCATTTCCAGCGCATCGGCCACGGGGAAATAACGGTCCACCACCGCGTCCAGCAGCGCATACAGCACGAAGGCTGGACCCTGGCGCAGCAAGTGCGGTTCATGCTCGGCCCGCGCCCGCACGCCCAGGAAGCCGTGGCTGCTGTTGCTGCGGTTCGACAGCACATAGTTGGGGCCGACGAACACGTCCACCTCGCCCACCACCAGCTGGTCCCCTTCGAACTCCACCATCTTGGCCACCACGAACAGCGAGTCGCCGTATTCCTCGATCTTGGGACGCTGATTGCCGCGCCGCGCATCCTCCACGGCCAGCTCGTGCAGGCCGAACTCCTCCTGCATCACGGACAGCTCGGCCGCGTCCGCGTCGCGCAGGGCCACCCAGACGAAGCATTCGGGCCGGCACACGTACTCGCTGATATCCTCGACGGGAATGTCGGCCAGCTTCTGGCCATCCTGGTAGACCACGCAATTGATCAGCATACAAATTCCATAAAAAAAAGCTCCTGGCCATGAAGCCAAGAGCTTACTCCAAATCAGCGGCCCGCTACACCGGGCCCGCGCTCAGTCGTCCTTGGCGCCGTCGATGCCCAGCTCGGCGATCTTGCGGGTGATGGTGTTGCGGCCTATGCCCAGCCGCACGGCCGCGTCGTTCTTGCGGCCATGGGTGTGCTTGAGGGCCGTGCGGATCAGGGCCGATTCGAACTGGCGGCCCAGCACGCCCATCACTTCCTGCTGGCCATTGGTGAGCATGCTGGCCGCCTGCAGCTCCAGCAGCGTCAGCCAGCTGTCCGGGCCGCCGTGCGCCGTGGCCTCGGCCAAGGCCGGCGGCACGGGCGACACGGTGCCGTGGTGGGCCAGGCTGAACGATTCGTGGGCCGGGGCCGGCGCGGCCGGGCTGTGGCCGTTGGTTTCCTGGCCCTGGGTCAGCTCCAGCGGCAAGTCCTTCACTTCCACCGTCTGGCCGGGCGCCATCACGGTGATCCAGTTGCACAGGTTTTCCAGCTGGCGCACATTGCCCGGCAAGTCCAGGCCGCTCAGGAAATGCAGCGTGGCGTCGCTCATGCGCTTCGCTTCCACCCCGAGCTGGCGCGCGCTCTGCACCAGGAAGTGGCGCACCAGGATGGGGATGTCCTCGCGCCGCTCCCGCAAACTGGGCAGGCGCAAGCGGATCACGTTGAGGCGGTGGTACAAGTCTTCGCGGAACAGGCCGTCGCGCACGCGCTGCTCGAGGTTCTGGTGGGTGGCCGTGATCACGCGCACGTTGGCCTTCAGGGGCTGGTGGCCGCCCACGCGGTAGAAGTGGCCGTCCGACAGCACGCGCAGCAAGCGGGTCTGCAGGTCGAACGGCATGTCGCCGATCTCGTCCAGGAACAGGGTGCCGTTCTCGGCCTGCTCGAAGCGGCCGCGGCGCGTCGTCTGCGCGCCCGTGAAGGCGCCCCGCTCGTGGCCGAACAGTTCCGACTCCAGCAAGTCCTTGGGAATGGCGGCCGTGTTCAAGGCGATGAAGGGCTGGGCCGCGCGCGGGCTGTGCTTGTGCAGGGCGCGCGCCACCAGCTCCTTGCCGGAACCGGATTCGCCCGTGATCAGCACCGTCACGTTGGACTGCGACAGGCGGCCGATGGCGCGGAACACTTCCTGCATGGCCGGGGCCTGGCCCAGGATTTCCGGGGTGTCGGCCGGGCCCGATTCCACGCTCGTTTCGCGCAGGCTCTCGTCGAGCGCGCGCCGTATCAGCTCGACAGCCTTGTCGATGTCGAACGGCTTGGCCAGGTATTCAAAGGCGCCGCCCTGGAACGCGGCCACGGCCGAGTCGAGGTCGGAGAAGGCGGTGATGATGATGACGGGCAGGCCCGGGTGGCGCGACTTGACCAGCGCCAGCAGATCGAGGCCGGAGTCGCCCGGCATGCGGATGTCGGACACCAGCACTTGCGGCGTCTCGAACTCCAGCGCGGCGATGGCGTCGCGCGCGTTGGCAAAACTCTTGGTGGCGAGGTTCTCCCGCGCCAGTGCTTTTTCCAGTACCCAGCGGATCGATTCGTCGTCGTCTACTATCCAGATTGGCTTCATGTGTTTAAGTGTATCCCGCAATATGGATCGGCTATCAAGGGATCCGGAAGCGCACCGGCGGCCGCACTGCTTATGGCAGCGGCAACAGGATGCGGAAATCCGTAAATCCAGGCCGGCTTTCGCACTCGATCACACCCAGGTGCTGTTGCACGAAGGTTTGTGCCAAGGTCAGTCCCAGGCCGCTGCCGCCTTCCCTGCCCGACACGAGCGGATAGAAGATGCGGTCGCGGATCTGGGGCGCGATGCCCGGTCCATTGTCGATGATATGCAAATCTAATGCCAGCCCGTAGCGGACCTTGGCCAGGGTGACCTGGCGCGCCACCCGCGTCTTGAAAACGAGCTCGGCATCGCCCGCTTCGATGCGGGCCGACAGGGCCTGGGCCGCGTTGTGGGCGATGTTGAGCACGGTCTGGATCAGCTGCTCCTTGTCGCCGCGGAACTCGGGGATGGACGCGTCGTAGTCGCGCAGGATGGTCAGGCCGGACGGGAACTCGGCCAGGATCAGGCTGCGCACCCGCTCGCACACTTCGTGGATGTTGACGTCGCCCACGATGTGGGGCCGGCGGTGCGGCGCCAGCAGGCGATCCACCAGCGTCTGCAGGCGGTCCGCTTCCTTGATGATGACCTGGGTGTATTCGCGCAGCTGGCCCAGGTGCAGGGGCGGCAACTCCATCTCCAGCAGCTGGGCCGCGCCGCGGATGCCGCCCAGCGGATTCTTGATCTCGTGCGCCAGGTTGCGGATCAGCTCCTTGTTGACCTGGCTCTGGTCCAGCATGCGTTCCTCGCGGTCCAGCTTGAGGTGCTGCAGGTGTTCGCGCAGCTCGATCAGGATGTGGCCGTGCGGCTCGTCGAGCGCCGACACGATGCTGTGCACATGCAGCGGATCGCGCCCGGCCCGCTCCAGCGTCAAGTCCTGGCGCAGGTCGGCGAACTTGTGCTGGCGGGCCTGGACGCAGATGTGTTCCAGTTCTTCCGGGTTGAGGAACTGGGCGCTGAGCTTCTGGCGCGACAGCGCCTTGAGCGAGCTCTCCAGCAGGTTTTCGGCGGCCGCGTTGGCGTAGGCGATCTGGCCGGCGCCGTCCACCAGCACCACGGCCGAAGCCAGCAATTCCAGCCCGGCCAGCGACGGCATGGCCTCGCCCGCGCGGGCGTTAGCGTGCACTGCATTCATTTGATACTCGCGATCTCACGTTTCAAGGCTTCGATATTTTTTTCCGAGCGGCTGATGCTGTCGCGCATCTGCGCCACCCGTTCCTGGTATTTGGCGTAATTGCGTTCGTCGCCGCGGCGTTCCGGTTCGCCGTTGTTGAACTCCTTGCGCAGCTCGGCCAGCTTCTGCTGTTCGCTGCGCAATTCCTCGTTGAGGATGCCGAGCCGGTCCGCGTCGCGCGCCTTCTGCTCGGCGCTGTCGACGCGGGGGAAATCGGCGGGGGCCGGCGCGGCCCGCGCCGGTGCGGGCGCGGCGCGGCGCGGCGGCGCGGCGATGGTGCTGCCCGGCACATCGAGCACCTTGCAGCCGGGCTTGTTGGCGTCCGTCAGTTCCTTGTGGCCGGCCGCATCCACGCACAGGTAGATGGGGCCGTCGGCCCGTGCGGCGGCGCTGGTGCCCAGCAAGGCCAGCAGCAAAAGTAAGCGTGTTGTCATTCCCTATCCGTGAAGAGCCTCTGTCCAACCCGAATATACAACATCCAAAGAAAAACGCGAGGAAAGCCCGGGCTCGCCTCGCGTTTCGTGCCGTACGGCGCAGCGCCGGCTTGCCGCCGGCGCCCTGCCATTACAGCGAGTAGTACATGTCGAATTCGACTGGATGGGTGGTCATGCGCATGCGCTGCACGTCCTGCATCTTCAGTTCGATGTAGGCATCGATCATCGAATCGCTGAACACGCCGCCACGGGTCAGGAACTCGCGGTCTTTGTTCAGTGCGTCCAGGGCCTCTTCCAGCGAGGTGCAGACGGTCGGGATCAGTGCATCTTCCTCAGGCGGCAGATGGTACAGGTCTTTGGAAGCGGCTTCGCCCGGATGGATCTTGTTGACGATACCGTCCAGGCCGGCCATCAGCAGCGCAGCGAAGCACAGGTACACGTTCGCCAGTGGGTCCGGGAAACGGGTCTCGATGCGGCGGCCCTTAGGATTGGCCACGTGCGGGATGCGGATCGAAGCGGAACGGTTGCGGGCCGAGTAGGCCAGCTTGACCGGGGCTTCGTAGCCTGGCACCAGGCGCTTGTACGAGTTGGTGCCTGGGTTGGTGATGGCGTTCAGGGCCTTGGCGTGCTTGATGATACCGCCGATGTAGTACAGCGCGGTGTCGGACAGGCCGGCATAGCCGTCGCCGGCGAACAGGTTCTTGCCGTCTTTCCAGATCGACTGGTGCACGTGCATGCCCGAGCCGTTGTCGCCCACGATAGGCTTAGGCATGAAGGTGGCGGTCTTGCCGTAGCTGTGGGCCACGTTCCATACCACGTACTTCAGGTTCTGGGTCCAGTCGGCGCGCTCGACCAGGGTCGAGAACTTGGTGCCGATTTCGTTCTGGCCGGCGCCGGCCACTTCGTGGTGGTGCACTTCGACCGGGATGCCCATCGATTCGAGGATCAGGCACATTTCCGAACGCATGTCCTGGAAGCTGTCGACCGGTGGCACTGGGAAGTAGCCGCCCTTGACCGCTGGACGGTGGCCGCTGTTGCCGCCTTCGATTTCCTTGTCGGTGCTCCACGATGCTTCGTCGGAATCGATCTTGACGAAGCAGCCGGACATGTCGATCTTCCAGCGCACGCTGTCGAAGATGAAGAATTCTGGCTCGGGACCGAAGTAGGCGGTGTCGCCCAGGCCCGACGATTTCAGGTAGGCTTCAGCGCGCTTGGCGATGGAGCGTGGGTCACGGTCGTAGCCCTTGCCGTCCGACGGTTCGATCACGTCGCACTGCATGAACAGGGTGGTTTCTTCCATGAACGGGTCGATGTTGGCCGTGTTAGGGTCCGGCAGCAGAATCATGTCGGACGCTTCGATGCCCTTCCAGCCGGCGATCGAGGAACCGTCAAACGCGTGGCCGGACTCGAACTTGTCCATGTCGAAGTGCGACACAGGCACGGTCACGTGCTGTTCTTTACCACGGGTATCGGCAAAACGAAAATCAACGAACTTGACTTCGTTGTCTTTTACCATTTTCAAGACTTCTGCGGCTGTCATTGCCATGCGTATCTCCTAAAGGGAATGTGTGGGTGAGCCGACCAACTGTGCGTGCGCGGATGCTCTGCGCGTCCCCGTGTAAGTGCGACCGAAACTCATCACGGGTTTAAGCACTATCCGTGCCAGCTCAAAAATCATAACCATCTGCCAGAACCAACTTGGAACTTGCCGGCAAATGATTCTAAAATCGTTCGGCCAGCCAAATCAGTCCGGTTTGCGCTAGCGCAAGACTGCTCCATTATGGTGCGATTTTGCGAAATTGCACCGATTTTGTGCATTTTTGAAAAAACAGGAAAAAATGCCTTCTTTTGGTGCGTGCGCGCAGCACGGACGGTCAGGGCATCTATAATAAACTTAATATCCTTTCTGGAACATGACATGAGCGAAGTAGATGCAATCCTGGCCCTGGCCCGCGCCCGCAGCAAGGACTGGCCCTATGCCGGCGCCGTCAACCCGCAGGAAGCGTGGGAACTGTTGCAGGCCGATCCCCGCATCAAGCTGATCGACGTGCGCACCAATGCCGAGCGTGACTGGGTGGGCCGGGTGGCGATCCCGGAGACCCAACATGGTGCGGTCCAGTGGTCCACCTATCCGGGCGGCGTGGCCAACCATGAGTTCATCGAACAGCTGAACGGCCAGGCCCGCAAGGACCAGGTACTGTTGTTTTTATGCCGCTCCGGCGTCCGTTCGCGCCACGCGGCCAAGCTGGCCACCGAGCATGGTTATCAGCATTGCTACGACGTGCTGGAAGGCTTCGAAGGCGACAAGGACGACGCCGGCCACCGCAAGAACATCAACGGCTGGTGCCGGGCCGGCCTGCCGTGGCTGGGCGCCTGACCCCGCTTTTCTAGACCGGCACGGTCGCCGGCGCCACCGGCGCCGCCTCGCTCAGCAGGCCAAGCACCCGTTCGCGCACGAAGTTGATATGGCTGCGCAAACCGTACAAGCCATCCGCAAACGATAGCGGGATGGAAATCTGGTTCACCATTTCCTCGATTTCATTGAGCCGCACCAGCTGGGCCGCGTAGATTTCCATGCGCTGCGCGCCCAGCACCTGGGCTTCCTCCAGCGCCTGTTCCACCGTGCGCAGCTGGCCATACCAGCGGTACACGCGCGAGCGGATGCGCCACACGTACAGCGGCGGCACCACCTTCGACAGCGGCAGGATCAGCGCGCCCAGGCCCAGCACCAGCACCCACATGCGGTCGAAGAAGTTGGCCAGCCAGAAGCTCATGTAGCGCTGCAGGAACGGCGGCCCGTCCTTGTAGAACTTGGCCGCCTCCGGCGCGACATGGATTTCCGTGTAGCGGGCGGACGGGAACTGGCCCTGCTGCTGGAACCAGCCGGCGCCGCTGTGGATGGAGGCGGCCGCCTGCACGAACAGATCGATCAGGGCCGGGTGCAGGCTCTCGCGCGCCACCAGCGTGGCCGTGGGTGCGATCAGGTTGTAGTCCTCGGGCGGCAAGTCGCGCCCCAGGTCGACGATGCCGCGCGGCAGCACCACGTGGCTGAGGAAAGGCAGCTTGCGGGCATAGGCTTCCGCCTGGTCGAAATTGAACAGCTGGATGCCCGGCGTTTGCAGCAGCATCTGGATCAACGGCGCTTCCGGCGCCGAGGTGAATACGAGACCGTCGATGCGCCCTTCCAGCAACTCCACCGTGGCCGGGGTATTGGCCAGCGAGGTGCGGATCACTTCCTCCGGTTCGATGCCGTTCAGCGCCAGCACCTGCTTGAACAGGCGGGGCGAACCGGCGCCCCGGGGGCCGAAGTTGATCTTCTTGCCCTTGAGTTCGGTGAGCTTGGTGATGGGCTTGCCCTTGGTCTCGCGCAGGAACAGCCACAGCGGCTCGGTAAACAGGCTGCCCAGCGACACCAGCCCTTCCCGTTCCGCAGCCGCCTCGTCGGTCGAGCCGCTTTGCACGAAGGCGATATCGACCGCCCCGCTCTTGAGGCGGCGCAGGTTCTCGCCCGAGCCGGCCGACTGCAGCAGCGTCACCTTGACCCCGTGTTTCGCCAGCGCGGCCGCGTATTTCTTGCCTATCTGTTCATAAGCGCTGTTTTCCTGGCCCGTCGACAGCACTACCTGGCGCGGCGGCGACGGGTCGACCAGGAAGTAGGCCAGCGCGCAGACGCCGGCGATGGCCAGCAGCGTGGGCGCGGCGGCGACGATCAGGTCACGCACGGAAAATTGCGTGAACTTGAGGATTTTGGACATGGTTTGGCGCACAGGTTTCATGGTTTGACACCTTGCCAACAAATGCGCCGCTTGGCAAGGGCAACACCCCAGCGGGAACAATGCCGGGCGCCGCCCGTGCCCGTTGTTCAGGCATGGGAAGACAGCGGACTGGATCCGGAATGAAAGCCGGGCCGGGCGCACGCGGCGCCCGGCCCGGGGCGGCGTCAGCCGCCGTTGGCGCTGCCGCCGCCGCAGGCCGGCAGGGGCGCCGCGGCCGCGGCGGCGGCCGTGCCGGCGGCCGCGTTCTGGATGGTGGCCGGCTTGATGGGGTTCGGTTCGATCAGCGGCATCAGGCTGGGCGCCAGCACCGTCAGCAGCTGCACCGGCAGCGCGCTGGTGAAGTCGTAATTCTTCGAGTCCGGCCCCCGCACATACGCCGTCATGCTGCCGAAGAAACGCTCGCCGATGTTGAACACGAAGGTGGCCGAGCGGTTCACATAGCGCGACTCGATCAGCCGGCCGCCGGCCGCGAAGATGTCGAAGCGCTGGTCGCCCGTGCCCGTCTTGCCGCCGACGGGAATCACGGTGCCGTCCGACTTGACGAAGGCCATGCGGGCCCGCTTGGCCGTGCCGTCGGACACCACGCCGCGGATGGCGTCAGCCACCACGCGCGCCACCTCCGGCGCCAGCACCTGCTCGCTCAGCGTGCTCTTGCCGGGCGCCACCTGGGTGTCGTATGGCGTGCCGGCCGCGAAGTGCAGCGACGCGATGCGCTGGCTGGGCTTGCGCACGCCGCCGTTGATGATGATGCCCATCAGCTCGGCCAGCGCGGCCGGCCGGTCGGCCGAGGCGCCCAGCGTGGTGGCGTAGGACGGCACCAGCGAATCGAACGGATAGCCCATCTTCTTCCACTGGGCGTGAATTTTCATGAAGCCTTCCATTTCCAGCAGGCCGGCGATGCGCTTGTCCTGGGCGTGCTTGTGGTGGGTCTTGAACAGCCACTGGTACACTTCCTGGCGCTGCTGCTCGCTGGCGGCCGTCATCTCGCTCAGGGTGGCGCTGTCGTGGGTGCGCAGGTAGGCCGCCATCCACAGTTCCAGCGGATGCACCGAGGCCAGGTAGCCGCGGTCGGCCAGCGACCACTTGTCGATCCCGTACTGCTCATAGAGCTTGGCCACGCGCTCGGGCGGCACTTCGTTCTGCGACGGCAGTTTGTCCTTGAGGAAGGCGGCGAACTGCTCCTGGCTCGCTTCCGGATACACGGTGCGGTGGATCACGGCCAGCCGCACCGGCGTGCTGCGGATGTTGGCCAGCAGCGTCTTTTCCAGCTCGTCGCCCTTCTTGCCCTTGTACTTGACGTAGAAGCGGTTCAGGAACTCGCGCCCTTCCTTGTCGGCGAAGCGGGCCAGGTACTGGGCCCGGCGCGGATCGTCCGCGTCCTGCAGCAAGGAGGCCGAGGAACCGGGCGACTGGAACATGTAGAACTTGGCCACGTCGCGCATCAGGCGCACGAACACCAGGTTGGTCGAGTGGCGCAGCGCTTCCGTCACGGTCAGGATCTTGCTGTTGTCTTCCTTGGAGAAGTTGCCGAAGTGGTGCAGGCCGCCGCCGGTGAAGAAGCCTTCGCCGGGATTGCCGGAATACTTGCGTTCCATGGCCGCGTTCAACATCGGCGTCAGTTCCCGTCCGCCCTTGTCCAGCGGCAGGCCCTTGAAGTAGTCGATGGCCCACTGCGACAGCTTGTCCTGGGGATCGACCACCACCTTGTTCAGGGCCGCCGTGTCCATGCCGCCGTAGCGCGTGTGCAGCTGGTCGACGATGTCGAGATAGGTGACCAGCGTGCGCAGCTTGGCCGTGGAACCGAGATCGAGCTTGGCGCCCTCGTTGATGTCGAGCGGCTGGTCGAAGTTATCGGTCTGCAGCCGCAGCAGGTTGGCCTGCTCGCCCTTTTCCAGCAAGGTGAAGCTGTAGACCACGTGGGCCGGGTCGCCGTTGCCCAGCATGCCCTTGCCCGTCAGCCCGGCCGCCTTGGCCATGTCCGGATCGCGCAGGTCGCGCAGCACCTGGGTGACCGCCTTCTGGGCCTGGGCGTCGAGCGTGCTGACCACGCTCAGGTCCAGCCGGTCCAGGTTGTACAGGCGGTTGTCGCCCAGCAGGCTGGCCAGGTGGGTGCGCACCGCGTTGGACGCCTTGCGCGTGACGTAGGCCATGGCCGGCGCCGCCTGCACGCCGGAGCCGGTGGATGGATGCAGGCGCTGCCTGAGGGCCGCGTCGCGCACGGCCGGCGTGATCACGCCTTCCTGGGCCAGCACGCGCAGGTGGGCGTTGGCCAGCGTTTCCAGGTCGGCCGTGCCCTCGCCCAGGTAGTAGCTGGGACGGCGCTGGGCGATCATCAGGCTCAGCGCTTCCTTGTAGGCCAGCGCACTGTCGGGCTGCTCCAGCTTGCCGCCGAGCAGGCGGTTCACCTCGGCGAAATCGCGGCCGTACCAGACCCACATGCCGTCGCCGATGCCGTTCACTTCGCCATAGCCGGTCTTGGCCGACAGCGGCACCGTGTTGAGGTAATCGACCACGATCTGGCGCCGCGCGGCCGACGTGTCCTCGCCCTGCTGGTAGGCGCGCAGGCTGGCCGACACCATCTGCTGCAGCTTGTCCTTGAGCGAGCTGGTGCGCCCTTCCGGCGAGTGGCGGTATTTCTCGATCTGGGTGGCCAGCGTGCTGCCGCCGGCCGGCCGGTGGCCGCCCGAGAAGGTGCTGGCCGTCTTCTCCAGCACCGCCTTGCTGAGGCGGTCCCATTCGACGGCCGGATTGCGCTTCGGATATTTACTGTCGAGCAGTTCACGGTTCTCGATGAACAGCAGGCTGCGCACCAGCACGGTGGGCGCCTCGTCGAACTTGCCGTACACCCGTTCCGGATAGCTGGCCGCGAACAGGGGCTGTGCGCGGCAATCGTAGATGGCCAGGCCGGTGCGGGTCTTTTCGCGGTAGGTGGTAAATACGCCCATGTCGGTCAGCTCCACCATCTTGGGCGAGAAGCGCGACTGGGCCGTGACGGTATAGTCGCGCGTCTTGAGCTTGCCCAGGTAGTCGGGAATGTTGGCGTAGCCGAGCCGCTCGTCGTACGGGCTGTCCTTGGGGAAGCGGATGGCCGCGCTGGGGCCAGGCTCGACCCGGTAGGTGAGCTTACCCACCAGGCCGGAGAAGAACTGGGCCTGCAAGGTCGAGGTGCGAATTTCCTGCAAGGTCCAGTACACGGCGCACGACAGCAGCACCAGCATGGCGACGATGAAGGCGTTGCGCGAACGCTTGCTCTTGACGGGCTCGGACGGCGGCGGCGAAGCCGGCTGGGTATGGGCCAGCAGCACGGCCTCGTCCTGGTCGGCGGGCATGGCCTCGGGAGTGGGAACGGCACGCAGGTGGCGGCGGCGGCCATAACCCATGGCGGCCGCGCCTGCGCGCAGTTTGCGCACCGCGCGTACTACGATGCGGGGCCGGCGGAAACGTCGATTGCTTAACATATGATTCAAACCGGTCAGTCGTCTGTTCAGTAAAACTGTGCGCCGCATTGCATCCACCAGCCGTGAACAGCAGACAGGCGCGGCGCGGTATAGTCACCGCTGCTTGTCTTGTTCACCACTTTGTTGGCTGCCTTGCAAGCGCGCTCAAATAAGCACTTAACTCGCGTGGCGCACGCCCCGTTGACCGGGTCGTTCTTCACGCACAGCCTGCTATCCATTGCACCACATCGGCGCCACGCCGATGGGCCGGCGCACAGAAAAATTATAGTTCACCGGGCCTTTTCGCAAAAAAACAACGGCGCTCGCCGGGGACGGGGAGCGCCGCTCGCGCCCGACGCGATCGACCGTGAAAACGGTGCGCCGCGAGGCGTCATGGGAGATGGGAATACTCTACCTGCAGGCGCGTCAGTTCGGCGCACAGTTGCGCGAACGCGGCAGCGGTCGGCTGCGGCGCGCCCTTCACGCCCAGCTCGATGTGGCGGCGCGTGGTGGCGTCGCCCACGCTGGGCAGGCTGAAGACCTTCACGCCGGCGTACTGCGCTTCCAGCGCCTCCATCAGCGGCGTCAGCGCCGACTCGGCCGTGCCATACACCAGCACCGACTGTTCGCTGTGCGGGGCCTGGTGGAACAGGTGGGCGTAGTGGTGGTCCAGCACCCATTCGATCATGGGCCAGGCCATGACGGGGAAGCCGGGCACGAAATAATGCTGGCGCAGCGCGAAGCCGGCCACGTTGTTGTAGGGATTGGGAATGAGCTCGGCGCCCTCGGCGAATTCGGCCATCTTCAGGCGGTGCAGGTTCTCGGCCGACGCCAGGTCGGCCGGCTGGCCGCTCTCCTCGCCCATCTGGACGATGCGCTGCTGGATATTGCGCTTGCCCTGCTCGTGCATAACCAGCGGCAGGCCCAGCGCGTCGGCCGCCGCCTGGCGCGTGTGGTCGTCCGGCGTGGCGCCGATGCCGCCGCAGCTGAACACGATGTCGCCGCTGGCGAAGGTGCGGCGCAGCGTGGCCGTGATGCGGGCCGGGTCGTCGCCCAGCACTTCGGCCCAGTCCAGCTGCAGCCCGCGCGCCGCCAGCAGCTGCACTACTTTGGTGAAGTGCTGGTCGGTGCGCCGGCCGGACAGGATTTCGTCGCCGATGATGATCAATCCGATTGCCATGTCAGTCCTGTATAGAAAAGGGATGGGGCCGTGATACCAAAACGGTATCAGCCAGCCGCCGCGTGAATGTCCTGCATGGGGGGCGCCGCGCGCAGCTGGTGCAGTGCCTCCAGGCAGTACCAGGCGAACCACAGCCCGGTGAAGATGAAGATCACCACATACAGCCAGATCGAGGCCGCCGCCAGGAAGGGGAACAGCACCACCGACAGGGCCGTGCCGCCCAGCCACAGCATGCCCGGCACGGCGCCGGCCAGGCCGGAGACGACGCCGATGGCCAGCAGCGGCCAGCGGTGGCGCCGCAGCACTTCGGCCCGCTCCTCGGGCGTGGCATGGTCGGCCAGCGTGTCGTACACCATCACGCGGCAGGTGAGCCAGCCCCACAGCATGGTCTGCACCACGACGGCCAGCGGCGGAAACGCATACAGGGGCAGGGTCAGCAGCCACAGGCCGATGAACACGGCCATGCCGGCCAGCGCCGTCAGGGCGCTGCCCAGCAGGCTGCCGCCGTGCTTGTGTTCGAGCTGGCCGTAGCGGCGCCCGGCCACATGGCGCACGATGGCCGGCATGGCCGCCACGCCGATGAACACCAGGGCCGTCAATATCATCAGCGGCAACAGCAGCAGCATGGCGATCATGGGCACCACCACCGTCTTCAGCATGCCCAGGCCCAGCGCGGTGAGCAGGCTGCTGCTGTAGGCGAAGCCGTCGTACTGGACGAACAGGGCGTGCAGGGAGTCGATCAGCGGCTGCAGGCCCGCGTACAGCAGCCCGGCCCACAGCACGACGGCCAGCACGAAGGGCAGCACGCTGAGCAACAGTATGCGGCCGTGCAGCTGCGACATCCAGGCGCGGCCATAGGACCGCATCAGCGCGCCCATCAGCGCGCCATCCCGCGCGGCGCGGGCATCAAGAGGTGTGACATGGTGTATGCGTTTCCATTCCAGGGTGGTGGCCGGCCCATGCCGGCGACGCCAGGGGATGATACCCCAGCATGGCCGTTTTTGGCGGGCCGCGGCCGCTTGTTCTACAATGCGGGATTATTGTCAACGACATCACCAAGGAAAACCATGTCCACCATCACCACCGCATCGGGCCTGCAATACATCGAACTGACCGTCGGCGAAGGCGCCGAAGCCAAGGCTGGCCAGAACGTCACCGTGCACTACACCGGCTGGCTGCGCAACGACGACGGCAGCAAGGGCCCGAAGTTCGATTCGAGCAAAGACCGCAACGATCCGTTTGAATTCGCCCTAGGCGCCGGCATGGTGATCCGCGGCTGGGACGAAGGCGTGCAAGGCATGAAGGTCGGCGGCGTGCGCCAGCTGATCATCCCGGCCGACCTGGGCTACGGCTCGCGCGGCGCCGGCGGCGTGATCCCACCGAACGCGACCCTGATCTTCGACGTGGAACTGCTGGGCGTTTAAGCCACCACTGCAGTCGTTCCCGCGCCGACGGGAACGACGACCATGCATTGCGGACGCCCCGACGGGCGCCGCAGCATTGCCTTCCCGGCGGCCCACTCCGCGCCCGCCGTCCTTTACGCTGCCCGGCCCTTCCTTAGCGTTGCCCGGCCCTTCCTCAGCGTTGCCAGCCCCGCCGCAAGGCCTCCAGTTCCGCCCGCGGTTCCAGCATGTCGCCCACGATGCGCTGATCGATCGCTTCCAGCAAGGCCATCGGCATGTCCGCCCCGCCGTGCTTGTAGTTGCCCATTTGCGGCATCGGTTTGCCGCCCTGCACCAGCACGGGGATGCGCCATTCGTCGCTGGCGCGGCAGGCCAGGCCCGTCAAGTCCTGGCCGCTGCCGGCCAGCGTGAAGGTACGGCAGTAGCTGCCCTCGCGCGACAGGAAGCTGAGGCCGATCCGCACTTCGCTGGAAGCCGTGGCGGCCCCGCCCATCTGCAGGCTGAGGGAAGAGGCGAGCGCGCCCTGCGCGGCCAGCACGCCGTCGTGGCTGGCCACGGCCGTGACGGGCGGCGCCGGTCCCAGCCAGGCAGGTTGCCAGCGCGCCAGGCCGAACTTGCCGGCCGCCACCCCCACCACCAGCACCAGCACCAGGCTGCCCCATTCCAGCCAGCCCCACGGGCGCCGGCGCGCGCGGCGGGCGGCGCTGTGGTTGGCGGCCCGGCTGGCCCGCACGGCGTCGAGCTGGACCACGTTGGCGCCGCGCCGCGCCCGTACGCCCTCGCGCGGCGCCTGGGCCGCATACTGGCCGCCGCGCATGGCGCGGAACTGGGCCACGCGGCGCGCCACGCTGTCATCCAGCCGCATGGCTTCCTCGACGGCGCGGCGGGTGGCCTCATCCAGTTCGCCGTCGGCATACGCAATCAGGGTCTCGTCCGAAAAACTCATGATTCTGTCCTCGCTAGTACAGATCATAACCCTTTGCAGGGTCATGCGGGCGCGCCGCTGATGCCCGCGCCACGCCTTTTTTGGCGCCGCGCCAGGCGCCGCCACGCAAGGCGGCGCGTGGTGCAGCGCCGCATAAAGCCCGCCAGCAAAGGCGGTTTTTGCCTGTCCTGCGTCGCTTAGCAGCTACTGTATGGCTTCCTTCAGCGAGAAACCATTACATTTAACAATATTTATGCTAATCTGCGCGCTCTATTAACCAAGGAGGTAGTAATGAAAAAAGGCGAATTGATTGCAGAATTTGCGAAACGCACTGAAGTGTCCGCTGCTGCCGCCAACGGTGCGGTGAACACTCTGATCGCCATCATCACCGAGCGTCTGAAAAAAGGCGACACGGTAGGCATCACCGGCTTCGGCACCTTCTCCGTTGCCAAGCGCGCCGCCCGCAAAGGCCGTAATCCTGCAACCGGCGAAGCGATCAAGATCGCCGCGTCGAAGACCCCGAAATTCTCCGCTGGCGCGACCCTGAAGGCCGCTGTCAACCCGAAGAAGAAGTAATAGGCGTCATCAAGAAGACGTTTCAGGACAGCCAGGGCGAGGCAGACTGTGCGTGTGCACAGCAAGGCGCATCGGCACGACCATATGCTTTTTGAAATGACTTGAGTGCCTGTCCAGGCACCGGCGAGGGCGGTTCAGGGCGCAAGCCCTGGCCGCCGTTCTGTTTTGTGAGCCGCCCTCAGGCGACGTCCATCAGCGCCAGCAGCACCAGCTTTTCGAACTCGGGCGCGAAGCGGCGGATGATGTTTTCCGGATCGCGCGCCAGCGCGTCGTCCGTCACGATGCCGAACTGCACCCCGCCGTTGTAGCTGAGGATGGACACCCCCACCCCGATATCGCCCGACTGCGGCACCCAGAACATCACCTGGTCCAGCTGGCTGCCGGCCAGATACAGCGGCGTGCGCGGGCCCGGCACGTTGCTCATCACGGCCGTCGCCTTGCGGGCGAAATAATTCTGGATCTCGTTTTGCACCTGCTTGGGGGTGGCGCCCAGCACGCCCAGCACCGACATGGCCACCAGCGCCGTGTAGCCGCCCTTGAGCTCGTCCATGCGGCGCCGCACTTCGCGCAGCCGCGCCACCGGGTCCTCGATCCCCACCGGCAGCACCAGCGGCACCAGGCCGAAGGCGTTGCCCAATTTCTGGTGGCCGTCCGCCTTGCGCAGGTTGACCGGCACCATGACCCGCACTTCGCAGCCTGGCGCCACCGTGTCGCCGCAGGCGCGCAGGTAGGAGCGCAGGGCGCCGGCCACGCTGGCCATCAGCACGTCGTTGATCGAGCAGCCATACGCCTTGCTGATGGCCTTCACTTCCGACAGCGGCAGCGGTTCGCTCCAGGCCACGTGCTTGCGGCCGTTGGGCTTGCCCTTCAGGCGGGTCGTGCTGTCGGCCTCCATGGTGGTCAGCTTGACGGCGTCCATGGCCAGCTTGGCGGCCGTCTGGCCCAGTTCGCCGATCCGGCCCACCATCTGCGGCATGTCGGTCCACAGGCGCAGCGACTTGAGCCACATGGCCGACGACAGGTCGATGGCCTTGACGGTGGTGGCCGTGATGGGCAGCAGGATCTGCTCCCATGGATTTTCCTCGGCCGCCGCCACGGCCACCTCGGACGGCCGGTGCGGCTGGCTGTCCGGATGGGCGCCGAACATGGACATGAACACGCCCACCAGCGCCACGCCGTCGGCGATGCAGTGGTGGATGCGCACGATCAGGGCCTGGCGCAGCTTGCCGTCCTCGCCCACGCAGTTGTCGATCAGGTGCATCTGCCACAGCGGCAGCACCGGGTCCAGCGGCTGCTGCGACAGCCGGCCCACCAGCGCCTGCAAGGCCGGCTTGTTGCAGCCGCCGTCGGCCGCGTCGTTCAGCCGCAGGTGCACCACGTGGTCGTCCAGGTTCACTTCCTGCTCCTGCCACCAGGCGCCGGCCAGGTCCGTCACCACCCGGCTGCGGAAGCGCCGGTAGGCCAGGAAGCGGGTGGTCAACGCCTCCTTGAGGCCGTCGAGGGCGATGGGCTGGCTCATCATGGCCACGCCCACGATCATCATCTGGTTGCCCTCCGAATCCATCCTCAGCCACGCCGTATCCACGGTCGACATCTTCTTACGGCCAAACAAGGCTTTGGACAACATTCGAGCATCTCCTCTAAGGTTTGCGGACATTTTTTTGTATTATGTCGCTGATCGGGATGTCAATGCGCTAAGTTTTTATAGTGACATTGCTCTAACAACAATATCTGCAACATTTTTCAGTCCACAGGAGCCGTTATGAGTTTACAAGAGCAATTCGCGCAGGCGCAGCTTGATTCCAAAAATCTGTCCGAGCGTCCGGACAATATGACCCTGCTGAAGATCTACGCCCTGTTCAAGCAGGCCAGCAGCGGCGACGTGGACGGTGCGCGCCCCGGCTTTACCGACATGGTGGGCCGCGCCAAGTATGATGCCTGGGCTGCGCTCAAGGGCAACAGCCAGGATGAAGCGAAACAGCAATACATCGATCTGATCGAAGAACTGAAGGGCTGATCACGCCCCAGCGGGGAGCGGGCGGCCAGCCCCTCCCCTGCCCTCCCCGGCGGCCGTTCAGGCCTTGCCGCCAAACACCTTCTGCATGTTTTCCGCCACCTTGTGCTCGATCTTGTGCGAGAACGCACTGAACAGGAATCCCAGCTTGATCTGCATCTGGGCCTGATGCTTGTGCAGCGTGAGCGAACCGGACACGCCGCTGCGCTCGAAGTGCAGCACATCGCCCTGCCAGTTGCATTCGATGTCGAATTCCTCGGCCATCTGCTCGGCCACTTTTTCTGCCGCTTCGCGGGCTTTCTTGTGTGACAGGTGGTGCTCCTGCACGATGTTGATGTCCGCCATCTGGCCTTCCTCACTTGTTGAACCAGCCGTCATGATGCCAGCTGAGACCGCGCCGCGCCAGTCCCCGGGCTAGTGCGGCTGCCAGCCCAGCACGGCCAGCAGCGTGGCGAAGCCCACCACGTAGGCCAGCGCCACATGCCAGCCGTGGCGCAGCCACAGCAGCACGGAACGCGCTTCCGGATACTGGCCGCTGAGCGCCACGCCGGCCGAGGAACCGAACCAGATCATGGAGCCGCCAAAGCCCACCGCGTAGGCCAGGAAGCCCCAGTCGAAGCCGCCCTGGCGCAGCGCCAGCGCCGTCAGCGGGATGTTATCGAACACGGCCGACACGAAGCCCAGCGCCAGCGCGCTGTGCCAGGAGGCGGCCGGTAACGCCTGCACCGGCATCAGCGAGGCCGACCAGACCAGGGCCAGCAGGAACACGGCGCCGCGCAGGGCGGCGGGCAGTTCGTGCCAGTCGGGCCGGCGCCACAGGGCGGTCGCGCCCAGCACCAGCCAGACGGCCGCGCCGAGGAAGGGAAACACGCCGGTCCAGGCCGGGAAGCGTACGCTGAGCAGCACATTGACCAGCACCGCCGCCGCCAGCACGCCGGCCACGATGGCCACGCGCGCGCCGTCGATGCGCACCCCGGCCGGCGCCTCCTTGATGATGGGGCTGTAGGCCTGCTGCTGGTGCGCGGCCGGCAGCGCGCACACCAGCAGCGCCACCCCGGCCGCCACATAGGCATGCAGCACCTGCAGCGGCGCCACGCCGGCCAGCCACATCATGGTGGTGGTGGTGTCGCCCACCACGCTGCCCGAACCGCCCGCGTTGGAGGCGGCCACGATGGCGGCCAGGTAGCCGATGTGCACCTTGCCGCGGAATACGGTGCGGGCCACGGTGCCGCCGATGATGGCGGCGGCGATGTTGTCGAGGAAGCTGGAGATGAAGAACACCAGCACCAGCAGCATGAACGGCCCCTTCCAGTCGTCCGGCAGGTAGTCGGGCAGCCGGTCGGGAATGCGGCTGTGCTCGAAATGCCTGGCCAGCAGGGCAAAGCCCAGCAGCAGCGCCAGCAGGTTGGCCAGCCCCACCCACTCGTGGCCGGCATGGGCCAGCAGGCCGGCCACGCCCGCCCCTTCGCCGAACGGCGCCCACAGCACCTTGTAGGCGCTGATGACGAGCGCCCCGCCCAGCGCCGTCAGCATGGTGTTGACGTGGCTGAAGGCGACCATGGCCAGCACCACGGCGAACAACAGGAATTCCAGCGGGATGCCGGCCAGGGCGGGCGTGACGGGATGGGGCATGCGGTCTCCGGAAAGGTGCGCCGGTTGGGCCGGCTGTCGGGTTTGGTCTGGATTCTAGCGCATCGCCGTCAAGGCACGCACCTTTGCGCCAGCGCAAACGCGATCGCACCTGGCGGCGCGACCATGGATCCCATGCACCGGACGCAGGCCGCCCGGCAGTCAGGGAGAACCATCATGGACCAGAAAGTGATCGTGCCGGTGGAAGCCGTGCTGACCAAAAGCGTGGCGCTGCCGGTCGGCTATGTCCCCACCCCATCGGCCCCATACCGCCAGCACCGCAAGACCATCCAGATGATCCAGCAGCCGGGCCCGCCCCGGCCCAGCGAGCAGGTATCGCCCGTGTTCCCGCCCGGGGTACGGGTGCTGATCTGGAAACAGGACCCGTCCGTCACGGACCTGGGCACGCGCAAGAGTTTCCTGCCCGGCGTGATCCTGCAGGGCCCGCGCGACGCCCGCATCACCTACGGCACGCCCGGCATCGCCCCCGTCAGCCCGAACGCGTTCGGCGACTTCATCCTCTCGCCCAACAGCGACCAGTTCGACGCCGTCCACACCTTCGCCATCGTGCGCCAGACCCTCACCATGTACCAGCGGGCGCTGGCGGCCGGCGGCACGGAGGCGCCCCTGCCGTGGCAATGGAACAGCCCCGGCAACACGGACGCGCTGCAAGTGTTCCCGCACGGCCTGCCCAATGTAATGAACGCCTATTACAGCCGCTCGGACCGGGCCCTCAAGTTCGGCGACTTCGTGCCCAACGGCGCCACCGACCGCATCTACACCTGCCGCTCGCTCGACATCGTGTCGCACGAAACGGGGCACGCCGTGCTCGACGGCCTCAAGCCCCAGTGGCTGCTGTCGACCAACCCGCCCCAGACGGGCGGCCTGCACGAATCGTTCGGCGACCTGACGGCCATCTTCCTCACCCTGTCCCAGCTCGACCAGGTGGAAGCGGTGATCGCCCAGACCAAGGCCAACCTGCACGACAAGACCTTCCTGGCCGACATGGCCGAACAGTTCGGCCTGGCACTGGGGCGGCCCAACGGCCTGCGCAACGCCGACAACGACCTCAAGCTGTCGGAAGTGGGCAATGAAGTGCACGCCATCTCGCAAGTGTTCACGGGCGCCGTGTACGACATCCTGGCCGACATCTTCGCCTACGAACGCCACCCCGGCCTGAGCGACGACGCGGCCGTGCTGCACGACGTGGGCGACTACCTGCGCAGCCTCGTGCTGCGGGCGCTGGTGGCCGCGCCGGACCAGGGCGCCACCTACGCCGACGTGGCCAACCAGATGCTCACCCTCGCCGCCACCGACGGCAAGCCGGTCCAGTACCGCAATTTCATCCGCGACCGCTTCAGCGCGCGCGAAGTGCTGCGGGCCCCGGCCACGGCGGGCGCCGATCACGTGGCCGGTGAAACGCTGGCCGCCCACGTGACGGACCAGCCGGGCCGGCTGCAGGACCGGCGCGCCTGCTGCGGCACCATGAACCACGCCGACTACGCCGACCTGGAAGGGGTGCTGGAACTGGAACGCCAGGCCCTGGCCACGTGGTGCCGCGACTACGGTTGCGGCGGCGGCGGCAACGGCAAGTGGCGCGACGAACCGGCCACCAGCGAGGAAGCGGGCACCGGCACCCAGCAATGAACAGCGCCGGTGCAATTGGCGCAACCAGCGCAACCAGCGGCGCCGGCGCCACCGGCGCACAGTCACCCACCAAGGAGAGAGCAGGCATGAAGATACTAGCGACGGCCCAGGGCGGTTTTTCCGGCAAGGGCGAACACTACGAGATCGACACCAGCACCAGCGCCCAGGGCAAGGCGCTGGAGGCGGCGCTGAGCCACGACAACTTCTTCGCCGCCCCGCCGGCCGCCACGCCGGCCGTGGGCGCCGACCTGCTGCACTGGACCATTACGGTCGACGACCGGGGCCGGCGCCACAGCGTGTCGTTCTGCGAAGACGGCCGGCCGGCCAACCAGCGCTGGCAACAGCTGCTCAACCAGATCCGGGCCGCCGCCTGATCCGCCGCCTGAGCCGCCGCCTGATGCCCAGGCCCGCCGCCTGATCGCGGCATTCTTGACCGGCATCATCGCCCCGTCCGCCCGGACGTGCTAATGTCGCCCTCCAGCAGAAAAAAGTAGCCGCTGTCACGCCGCCGGCCACCGCGCCGGCGGCGCGCCGTCGCGCGTCAGCTCGCATCGGGAACGAATTTGCTTATAGGTATTGTATATAAGCGCAATTTGTGAGAAGCAGCGAATTACCTTAAAATACAGTGCTTTGCTGAAGTTGGCATGGCCGACTCGACGCCGCTGACGGACCAGCACACCAACATTGATAGGACTGTTATGACCCACGTTGTCACCGAATCTTGCATCAGCTGTCGTTACACCGATTGCGTCGATGTTTGCCCGGTCGATTGTTTCCGCGAAGGCCCGAATTTCCTGGCGATCGACCCTGACGAATGCATCGACTGCGCCGTGTGCGTGGCCGAATGCCCGGTCAATGCCATTTTTGCTGAGGAAGACGTGCCGTCGGACCAGCAGCAATTTATCAAGATCAACGTCGAACTGGCCCGCAACTGGCCATCGATCACCAAGACCCACGCCGCCCTGCCGGAAGCCGAGCAGTTCAAGGACGTCAAGGAAAAGCTGCACCTGCTGGTACGCTGATACGGCGTTCCGTTTTCGCGTCCGGCACGCGCCGGCTGGCAGGCAGCAACAGGCAGTGTTCAGGCGTATCTGCCGCGTGCGCGCGGCACGCCCTGTTGTTGCCTGACCAACATTGAAACAACAGGGAAAATCGTATGCAAAGCGTCACCGCCACCACCCCACCAGGCAGCGTCATCGAAGCCGATGCCGTCATCATCGGCGCCGGCCCGGTCGGCCTGTTCCAGGTGTTCGAACTGGGCTTGCTGGAAATCAAAGCCCATGTGATCGATTCCCTGAACGCGGTGGGCGGCCAGTGCGTGGAACTGTACCCGGACAAGCCCATCTACGATATTCCCGCCGTGCCCTCGTGCACGGGCCAGGAGCTGACGGACAACCTGCTCAAGCAGATCGCCCCGTTCGATCCCACCTTCCACCTGGGTCAGGAAGTGACCGTCGTCGAACGGCGCGAAGATGGCCGTTTCAACGTTGAAACGAGCACCGGCACCCGTTTCCTGGCCAAGACCATCTTCATCGCCGCCGGCGTCGGCTCGTTCCAGGCCCGCACCCTGAAAGTGGACGGCATCGAACAGTTCGAAAACAGCCAGCTGTTCTACCGCGTCAAGGACCCGGCCCTGTTCGAAGGCAAGAACCTCGTCATCTGCGGCGGCGGCGACTCGGCCCTGGACTGGGCCCTGAACTTCG
This sequence comes from Rugamonas sp. FW305-51, assembly GCF_058786935.1. Taxonomy (NCBI): domain Bacteria; kingdom Pseudomonadati; phylum Pseudomonadota; class Betaproteobacteria; order Burkholderiales; family Oxalobacteraceae; genus Rugamonas; species Rugamonas sp. FW305-51. The sequence goes on along the minus strand of NZ_JBYSZG010000054.1, from coordinate 2,243 downwards.
TCGGCAAGGCCGAGTCCGTCGTGCTGCTGCACCGCCGGGAAGACTTCCGCGCCGCGCCCGCCTCGGTGGCCAAGATGAAGGCCCTGTGCGAAGCGTATGAAATGCAGCTCATCATCGGCCAGGCCACCGGTTTCGAAACCCGCGATGGCAAACTGTCCGATCTGAAGGTGACGGGCGCCGACGGCGTGACGCGCCGCGTGCCGCTCGACATGCTGCTGGTGTTCTTCGGCCTGTCGCCCAAGCTGGGGCCGATCGCCGATTGGGGCCTGGACATCGAACGGCGCCAGCTCAAGGTGCAAAGCACGGAAAAGTTCGAAACCAACGTGCCCGGCATCTTCGCCGTGGGCGACATCAACACCTATCCGGGCAAGAAAAAGCTGATCCTGTCGGGCTTCCACGAAGCGGCTCTGGCCGCTTTTGGTGCAGCGCCATACATTTTCCCGGACAAGAAAATTCACATGCAATACACGACCACCTCGCCCAAGCTGCACAAGGTGCTCGGCGTGGAAACACCCGTCTTCGACTAGAAATCCGGCATCGGCCTGGCCGGTCGTCCTACATAAAAGCAGCGGAAACGCTGCTTTTTTTTATTCTGGCTGCGTTATGATGGCTTACGGAGCCAAAAATTCGCTCATTCCCACGCGGAAACAGCAGTATCATCCTGCAAGGTACCCGCAAATCAAGGCCAGGTTGCCTTTCTTGCAGGAATCCCGAAATGCTTTACGACACGAACAAATATCCTATAATTGGTCTATGATGTAATAGTGTTGGTGCGCTGCACCATCCTCACTGCCGGGAATATCTATGCTCTACCAACTGCACGAAATGCACCGTTCGTTCCTGACGCCCTTGATGCATTGGGCCGACGCGTCGTCCAAACTGTTTACCAATCCCGTCTCGCCGCTGGCGCACACGCCATTCTCGCAGCGGATCGCGGCCGGCTATGAGCTGATGTACCGTTTGGGCAAGGATTATGAAAAGCCGGCGTTCGAGATCGACAGCACGGAGATCAACGGCGACCAGGTAGGCATCATCGAACAAGTGGTGCAGACCAAGCCGTTCTGCCGCCTGATCCATTTCCGCAAGGACTTGAACGAGAAGGCGCTGCGCGCCCTCAACCAGCCCAAGGTCTTGCTGGTGGCGCCCCTGTCGGGCCACCACTCGACGCTGCTGCGCGACACCGTGCGCGGCCTGCTGGTCGAGCACGACGTCTACATCACGGACTGGACGGACGCACGCATGGTGCCCGTGTCGGCCGGCCCGTTCCACCTGGACGACTACATCTTCTACGTGCAGGAATTCATCCGCCTGCTGGCGCCGGACCTGCACGTCATTTCCGTATGCCAGCCGACGGTGCCGGTGCTGGCCGCCATTTCGCTGATGGCCTCGGCCAACGATCCCAAGCTGCCCAAGACCATGACCATGATGGGCGGCCCGATCGACCCGCGCAAATCGCCCACCCAGGTCAACAACCTGGCCACGGAAAAGAAATTCTCGTGGTTCGAGAACACGGTGATCTACTCCGTGCCGCCGAACTACCCGGGCTTTGGCCGCAAGGTCTATCCTGGCTTCCTGCAGCATGCCGGCTTCATCGCCATGAACCCGGGCCGCCACGCCCAGAGCCACCGCGAGTTCTACATGCACCTGGTGGAAGGCGACGACGAGCCGGCCGACAGCCACCGCAAGTTCTACGACGAATACAACGCCGTGCTCGACATGCCGGCCGAATACTACCTGGACACCATCAAGACCGTATTCCAGGAGTTCAGCCTGCCGAAAGGCACATGGCTGGTGGGCGGCAAGCCCGTGCGTCCGCAGGACATCAAGACGGTGGCCCTGTTTACGGTCGAGGGCGAGCTGGACGACATTTCCGGCGCCGGCCAGACCCAGGCCGCGCACGAACTGTGCAGCGGCATCCCGGCCGACATGCAGCAAGACTTCGTGGCGCCGCAAGCGGGCCACTACGGCATCTTCTCCGGCCGCCGCTGGCGCGAAGTGATCTGCCCCAAGATTGGCGAGTTCATCCGCAAACACGGCTGATCCCGTTCCCCACCCAGCCCCGGCCCGCCGGGGCATTTTTTTGTCCGTCCGCAATCTAGCCAAGCGGAAGCCCGGCACCCGTTGCCTGAATCAGGACGCGCGTCAATGGGTGTAAATGAGGTCGTGAAAATGGGGACGCCCATTAGCCGCCCGCTGTCAAGGGACGAATTAAGGCTTCCGTGCTGGCGTGGCACAGGGTAGTT
>NZ_JBYSZG010000053.1:0-38215 GCF_058786935.1 Rugamonas sp. FW305-51 | reverse complement strand
GCCAAGGTCCGCACTGGCCGGGGCCGGCGGACCAGTATTGGCGTCGGGACCGCCCATGAAAAAGGGCGGTGATTGCTCACCGCCCTCAGGCCCGGACCGGCAAGGCCGGCCGGATCGGTTCAGATCAGTTCAGGTCAGTTGAACTTGTACTGCGCGCCCACTTTGAAGTAGCGGCCGGTGGCGCCGGAAGCGTCCATCGGGTTGAAGCTCATGCCGCCGTAGGTCAGCGGATCGAGCGGGGCGATCTTGTCCAGCACGTTGTTGATCGACGCGAACAGTTGCAGCTGCTTGCTGTAGTTGTAGCGGGTCGACAGGTCGAGCGTGGTGAACGAGGCCAGGCGGCAGGCGCCGTTCGGCGACTTGCTGCCATCGGCCATCAACGTGGCGCAGTTGGCGCCTTCGTAGCGGATGTTCTTCATGTCCGAACGGTAGTTGATGGTGCCGCTGACGTTCCAGTCACCCTTGTCCCACGAGGTGATCAGGTTGATTTTGTCCTTCGGCGTGCCGGCGCAGTCCGACGTATCGCAGTTGCCATGGGTGCCGGCGAACTGGAAGGTCTGGTTCTTGTCGGCGCGTACCCACGAAGCGACGTGCGACCACACCAGGTTGATGGTGGCCTTGCCGTAGTTGCCCAGGCGCAGGCGCTGCTTGACGTCCAGGTCGATACCCTTGACTTCCGTGTAGCTGGAATTCTGGTAAGGGGCCTTGGAGATCAGCAGGGTGCCCGAGTTCGGGATCACGACGCCGTTCACGACCAGGTTGTTATCCTGGCGCACGGCCGTCGGCAGCGATGCCGCTTCCACGTACGACAGCGGGTTGATCTCGTTGGTGCGGCGGATCTTCCACGCGTCGAGCGACATGTTGGTGTCGTTCAGCGGGTCCCAGACCATGCCCAGGGTGTAGCCCTTGGACTTCTCCGGGGCCAGGTTGGGGTTGCCGACCTTGACGGCGCCGATCTGGATGTTGCAGTCCAGCGTGGTGGCGCCGCCGGCGGCTGGCTTGCCGCCAGGGCAACGCACCGGATCGACCACGGACGACGAGCCGGTCGACTGGCTGTCGGCGCTCGATTCAGCCACGCCGGGGGCGCGGAAGCCTTCCGTGTAGGTCCCACGCAGGGCGAAGCTCTTGACCGGGGTCCACTTCAGGCCCAGTTTCGGGGTGGTGGAGTTGAACTGGCTGTAGTGGTCGTAACGCAGCGCGGCCGACAGTTCCACCGTTTTCACGATGGGGGCCAGCACTTCGGCGTACATGGCCGAGACCTTGGTGTCGCCCTTGGCGGCCACGTAGCTGGTGTTGGTTGAACCGTCGGCGGTGCCGCTCAGCGACGGATTGTCCAGCTGCTCGCGGCGGTGCTCGGCGCCCACGGCCAGACCCAGGTTGCCACCTGGCAGCGCGAACAGTTCACGCGAGGCCTTGAAGTCGACGATGTCGAGCTTGGTGGTCGAGTCCGAGGTGGCGTTGGTCACCATGGCGGCGTACAGCGACGCCGGGTTCTTGTACGCCTGGCTGCCGATGTAGTACGGGAAGTACTGGCTGGTCGGGTCGCCCAGGGCGGCTTTCACCACCTTCATGTTCAGCTGGTTGGTCCACTCGATGTGCAGCTTCGATTCCGAGTGGGTCAGGCCGGTGTCGTAATCCCAGCCGAAGGCCGTGCCCTTGGCGCCGATGACGAAGCGGTTGAACTGGTTGTTGGCGATGTGGTTGCTTGGGCCCACGTCGAACATGGCGTAGCGCATACGGGTGTTCACGCCGAAGATGTTCTGCGGGTGCGAGGCGGCCATCTGCACGTCGTTGCTGTACAGGATGATGCCGGTCGGGTTGGCTGCCGTGCCAGGGAAGGTCACGTTAGGCGTGGCCGAGACGGGCGCCAGCGTGAACGAGCTGTTGCGTTGCGAGTAGCCCAGTTCCGTGTAGATCTGGTGGTCGGCGTTCAGTTGCAGCGTACCGCGCGTGTACAGGTTGACCGTTTCCACGTTCGGTTGCAGCGAACGGAACTGGTCCTGCGACCACAGGCAGCCGCCGGCCGGGTCTTGCTTGGCGGTCTGCGAGAACTGGCTGCAGCCGCCCAGCGACACGTAGTTGCCCGTCTTCGGATCGCGCAGGGCGCCGGTCGGGGTGTAGGAGGCGTTGCCGGGGGTGATGTAGCCGCCCATGTACTGGGTGTTCTGGGTGTAGCCCCATGGACGGATGTCGCCGTGGCCGATCCAGCCGCGGTCGGCGCGGTCGCTGGCGGCCAACAGGTCCGACTTCTTGTACTCGGCGTTGAACACCAGGTTGTACTTGTCGTCGTCCAGGTTGCCCTTGCCCACGGTCAGGGCGATGTTGTTCTGTTTGTTGTCGCTGTAACGCGAAGCGCCGGTGTCGGCCTTCAGCTGCACGCCTTCGAAGTCCTTGCGCAGGATGATGTTGACCACGCCGGCGATGGCGTCGGCGCCGTAGGTCGATGAGGCGCCATCTTTCAGCACTTCGATCCGCTCCACGATCTGCATCGGGATGGTGGACAGGTCGGTGAAGCTCTTCTGGCCGTCATCGGCGCGGGCGTACGGCGCCATGCGGCGGCCGTTCAGCAGCACCAGGGTGGAGGTGGCGCCCAGGCCGCGCAGGGAAATGGCGGTCGAGCCGGCGGCGAAGCCGCTGCCGAAACCGGTCGGCAGGGAGCCGGCGCCGTCCACGGTCAGGGTCTGCAGGAACTCGGCGACGGTCGCCTTGCCCGATTTCATCAGTTCTTCGCGGCCGATCATCTGGACCGGGGATGCGGTCTCGGCGGAGGCGCGCTTGATGCTCGAGCCCGTGATTTCGACGCGCTGGATGTTGGCGTCTTGTGCGAATGCCGGCTGGGCCAGCAGGCCCAGGCTTGCTGCCGCCACGCTGCCCGAGAACATCAGGCGCACGGAGCGGGAAATTACCGTTTCCATCATCATTACCAAAAACTCCTTAGAAAGATATCTAGACGGCGGCAAAACGCGCTCCCTGCTGCCTCGTGGGTAGCGGGAGCAAAGCATCAGTCGCCAATTCTTTCCAAAAATCACTTAATGTATTTTCAGAAGGGGCGCATCAGAACACCATGTGACGTTGCCTGTCAAACAAAATCGTCTAATTTGACGTGAAAAAGCAACAAATTGTTTGCGATTTGGAAATGTCGTGAGGAAATCATGCTGCGTTGCAGCATTTCATTTTGCGGGTCGGTTAGGAAATGACGAGGGAGCGCGGTGTGCGCGTTGTGCGCTGATGCAGCATTTTGGTGCATATGTTTGTGCGGTGCGGCACAAACTAGCCTTGACGGCGCTGAAGATGCACCAAAATGATGCAAAAATGTCAAAATTGGGACGCTGGAAAATGGCCATCTTGTTAAACCGCCAGCGCTGCGCGCTTCATGCACATCACAAGAAAAACGCCGCTGGTGATAAGCCGGCGGCGTCCGATGCAGCGCTTGAAACTGCTTAGAAGGTGTAGCTGCCGCGCAGGTAGAGCGCGCGGCCGACCGCGTCCGTGTAGCGCGGGTCATAGCCTTTCTGGAACAAGGTGCCCTGGTTGGAGAACGGCGGCGTCTTGTCCAGCAGGTTTTTCACGCCGGCCGTCAGGGTGGCGCCCTTGAGGCCGGTATAGCTGGCCGACAGGTTCCACAGACTGTAGGACGGCACGTGGTTCAGGTACTGTGGCGCCAGGTCCAGGTTCTGGTCGGTATAGCCGCTCTTGTACGATTGGGCCAGCGTCGCGCTCCACACACCCTGGCGCCAGTTCAGCGCGGCATTATGCTTCCAGCGGAAGACCGGATTGTTGGCCGCATACACGCCCACGTTTTGCGTAAAATCGCCGCCGCGTTCAACCTGGTACTCATACTTGTGGGTATAAGTGCCATCGAGCGAGAACGAGAGGTTGCCGTAGGCGGCGTCGCTGGAACGCAGGTTCAAGCTGACGTCGACGCCATCCGTGTTGACCTTGCCCAGGTTTTCCTTGGGGTCGAGGATGGCGTAGGGCGAGCCATCGGCATTGCGCAGGAAACGGTCCTGGTATTTGGCGTAGTTGCCATAGATGACCTCTTCCGGCAGGTAATCGATCTTGTCCCGCAGCTTGATGTTCCAGTAGTCCACCGCCAGCGTCGCCTGGGGTATCGGCTCGAGCACGATGCCGGCCGAGAAGGTGCGTGATTTTTCCGGATTCAGCTTGGAGTTGCCACTCTGCAGTTTGAACTGTTGCAAATCGCAGTCGCGCAGCGGGTTGGCGATCGGATTGCTGGAGATCACGCCGCCCGGGCACAGGACCGGGTCGCTGTATGAGTTGTTGGTATCGTTCTTCGAGGCCGGCGCATTCTTCTCGAACAGGGTGGGGGCGCGGAAGCCGGTCGAGGCCGAACCGCGCAGCAACACTTGCTTGGTTGGCTGGTAACGCAATCCCAGTTTGGGATTGGTGGTGTTGCCGACGTCGCTGTACTGGTCGAAGCGGGTGGCGAACTGCACTTCGAAGTCGGGCACCAACGGCAGGTTGACTTCGCCGAACACGGCCTTGATGGTGCGCGCGCCCGACGTCGATTGCGAACCCGACAGGCCGGAGCTGGCCGCCTGGCTGGCGATGTCGCGGTTGACGAAGAAGTTCGCTTCCTCGCGGCGCAGTTCGCCGCCGATGGCGACGGCAGCCTTGCCGCCGGCCATGTCCCACAGTTCGCGGCTGACCTTGGCATCGATGCCGGTGTTGCGGGTGGTGCCATCCTGCACCTTGCCGCGCAGGGCGGTGCTGTCCAGGTAAGCCTTGCCGGCCGCGTCCTGCAGGCCGAACGGATTCAGTACGCCGTTGAGGACGCCGGCCGCAAACGCGTCGTCGCGCACGTAGCCGCCGTTGAACCATTCGGCCGAACGGCTTTGCGACAGGGTAAAGCCGGTCTTGTAATCCCAGCCGCCGGCCAGGCCCTCGGCGTTGATACTGAGCCGGTCGGAGGCGCCCAGGGAGTTGATCTGGCGCTGGCCCGCTTCCAGCGGGCGCCAGTTGACGGACAGCGGCTGGCCCGACAGGCCGGGCTGGGCCGGTACGCCGCCCGCGTTGCCCGGATAGTATTTGCTGGTGATGGGCAGGATCAGGCCGGTCTGCGGCGGCGGCGCCGTGTGCGATACCACGTCGTTGGCCGAGTGCAGGTATTCGACATTGATCTGGTTGTCGTCGTTGACCTTGAAGGTGGCCTTGCCGAAGAACGCAGTCTGCTTTTGCGCCGGCAAGTCGTCGATCAGGCGCGTGTAGTCCTGGCGGCAAGTGCCGTTGCTGGCGCGGGGGACCGAATAGGGCTGGTCGCAACCGGTGGCGAAGCCCGGGTTGCCGACGGCATTCGAGCCCGGGTCGAAGTAGTTGCCGGGGAAGGTGGTGCCCGAGGTCAGGTTCAGGCCGCGCTCCGGGATGATGCCGGTCTTGGAGAAGTCACGCTGCTGCGAGGTCAGGATGTCGAGCTTGTGGTAATCGAACACGCCGAACAGGTTGAAGCCATCCTTGTTCAGGTCGCCGTAACCGGACGAAATATTGAGCCGTCTCTCGTCGGCGCCCGGTGCGCGCGGCATGATGGCCTCGGCCGCGACGGTCGTCGCCTGCACCGAGCGTTTGGTGATGAAGTTGATGACGCCGCCGATGGCGTCGGTACCGTAGATGGCGGACGCGCCGTCGCGCAGCACTTCGATCTTGTCCAGGGCCGAGATCGGGATAATGTTCAGGTCGACACTGGCGCCGTCGTAGGGATGGTTGGCGATGCGTCGTCCGTTCAGCAGCACCAGGGTCTTGTCGCTGCCCAGGCCGCGCAGATCGGCGCTCGACTGGCCACCCGTGGGCAGGCCGCTCTTGTTGCCGCCCACCACGTTACCCGAGCTCAGGCTGGACGTGTTCGAGGGAATCCGGTCCAGCACTTCCTGGGCCGTCGTCAAACCTTGCTTGACGAAATCTTCAGCCTTGATGACGGACAGGGGATTGGCCGTTTCCGATACCAGGCGTTTGATCGAAGAGCCCGTCACTTCCACCCGTTGCATGGGCTGGTTATCGCTGCTCTGGGCCAGCGCGGCGGCGGCGCTCATGCCCAGGCTCAGCGTCAGGCCTGTGGCGCACACCAGGCGCACCGAACGGGCGATTGCAGTTTCTTTCATCATTACAGAACTCCCTAAAAACATCCTGATTGTTATTTAGTCGGGTGCAGCCAGCGGGCTGGTCGACCCCTTGCGCGTCTATTTTTTGAAGTAAGGTTAATCTTCAAGCAATTAATAAGACCATCGCGGCTTGCCCTCTGTCAATAATGTTGGATGCGGCAAATTCAAATAATGAATGGCAAGTTAAATTCTATTCAGAATTTTATTTTGTTGATTATCGATTGGCTTCGAAGTTTGAAAATGCAATTATCGCAATAATGCCGTCTATTTAACTGTAAACGATGCATCTGGTTCGATTTCGTTCACGCTGGCGGCGAGGGAAAGGCGATGCGGCGGCCTTTGTTGGCGATACAAAAAATGCAGTGGATACAGGGCGACAGGCGCGCCGCGGTGTTGTGTCAGATATACACTCGCGTGGCGCGATAGCCGGAAACGGCGCGCACTTGACGGGCTGGTCTGCGCGACGCCTTGCGCGCATGGCCAGCCTGGCAGGCGATTCGACGTCGCCATCGTCGCGACAGCGCCCCGGCCAAGGGAGCGGGGGGGGGGGGCGGCTGGCCCACCGTCCGGCTGCCGGCCGTGGCAGATTTCGGTTATTGTTACGCCTGTTTGCTCCCCAGAAACCATCGAGACCCAGCGCAGGAAGGCCGACAATGAATGGAAGTACATTGCCCATGCTGGTCTTTCTGTCCGGGCTGCTGCTGGCGGCCCCGGCTTCGCCAGCGCTGGCGGCGGACGGCGCCGCGCCGGTCAAGGTGCTGCGCTACATCCTGCCGGCGGCCGAGACCAGTTTCGATCCGGCCATCGCGCGCGACCTGTACACGGGCCACGTCAACGAAGCCATCTTCGAGACCCTGTACACCTACGACTACCTGGCGCGCCCCGTCAAGCTGGCGCCGCAAACGGCCGCCGCCTTGCCCGAGATCGCGGCCGACGGCAAGACTTACACCATCCGCCTGCAGCGCGGCATCTATTTCACGCCGGATCCGGCATTTGGCGGCCAGCGGCGCGAGCTGACCGTGGCCGACTATGTATATTCCTGGAAGCGGCTGTTCGACCCGCGCCTGGCCTCGCCCCACAGCTGGCTGCTCGAGGGCAAGATCGTCGGCCTGGACCAGCTGGCGGCCGACGCCAGGCGCAGCGGCAAGTTCGATTACGACCGGCTCGTGGCGGGGCTGGAGCAGGTCGACCGCTATACGCTGCGCATCCACCTGACCCAGACCGATTTCAACCTGGGCATGATCCTGGCCTATGTGCCGCTGGGGGCGCTGGCGCGCGAAGTGGTGGCTCGCTACGGCGACAGCAAGGGCGAGGTGGCCGACCATCCGGTGGGCACGGGCGTGTACCAGCTGGGCCAGTGGGTGCGCGGCAGCCGCATCGTGCTTGAGGAAAATCCGGGGCACCGGCCCATGGTGTGGAACTTCCAGCCCGGCGACGACCCGGACGACCAGCGCATCGCGCGCCAGATGCGGGGCAAGAAGATCCCCCAGATCGGCCGCATCGAGATGACGGTGCAGCTGGAAGACCAGTCGCGCTGGCTGTCCTTCACCAGCGGCGAGGCCGACCTGTTCTGGCTGGACGGTCCGCTGGCGCCCAAGGCCCTGCTCGACGGCAAGTTGCGGCCCGAACTGGCGGCCAGGGGCATCCAGCTGTCGCGCCTGATCGACCCCGAGATCACTTATTACTACTGGAATATGCAGGATCCCGTGCTGGGCGGCTCAGCCAAGGACAAGGTCGCCCTGCGGCGCGCCATCGCCATGGCCCACAACGTGGACGAGGAAATCCGCCTGGTGTGGAATGGCCAGGCCACGCCGGTGCAATACCCCATCCCGCCCGGCGTGGTGGGTCACGATCCCGCCTACCGCAGCCTGCTGCAGTACGATCCCGTGCTGGCCAACAAGCTGCTCGACCGCTACGGCTACAAGAAGGACTCCGATGGCTGGCGCACGCTGCCCGACGGCAAGCCGCTGCGGGTACGCTACACGTCGCGCAACGAGGCCAGCGGCGTGCTGCAGGCCGAAATCTGGCGCAAGACCTACAACGCGCTGGCCATCCACATGGACAACGAGCGCATGACGCTGGGCGACATCATGAAGGCCGAGCCGCTGTGCAAGCTGCAAACGCGCAACTTCCAGTGGATTGCCGACTTCCCCGACGGCGACAACTTCATGCAACTGTTCTACGGCGGCAATGTGGGCCAGAACAACGCTGCCTGTTACAAGGATAAGCAGTTCGACGCCTGGTACGCGGCCAGCCATGCCTTGCCGGCCGGACCGGAGCGCGATGCGCTGTACCACAAGATGGCGCGCAGCATCGAAGTCAACGGCGCCGCCCTGATGGGCTATGCCCGTTACCGCAATATGCTGGCGCAACCGGCCGTGCTGGGGTATAAGAAGCATCCCATCCTGCATCAGGAATGGCCGTACATCGACCTCGACCGCACGGCCGGCCCTGCCAGATAAGCGCAGCTAATAAAAGAAGAAAAAGATCATGTTTGCTTATATCGTGCGCCGTCTGTGGCAAATGCTGCCCACCATGCTGGGCGTGGTGCTGCTGGTGTTCATCCTGTTTAACTGGGTGGGCGGCGACCCCGCCTATATCCTGGCCGGCAAGATGTCCAATGCCCAGAGCATTGCCAACATCCGCCACCAGTTGGGCGTGGATCAGCCGTATTACGTGCAGTTGTGGATCTTTATCAAGCAGATCGTGACGTTCGACTTCGGCCAGAGCTGGGCTACGGGCGAGGCCGTGTCCAGCATCGTGACCACCCGGCTGGGGCCGTCGCTGACGGTGCTGGTGCCGCTGACCATATTGGAAACGGCGCTCGGCATCGGGCTGGCGCTGGCCATCGCCTTCGTGCGCGGCTCGCTGACGGACCGCGCCGTCATGGTCGCTTGCACGGTGGGCATGTCGGTCAGCATCCTGGTCTACATCATCGGGTTCCAGTACGGCCTGGCTTACCGGCTGGGACTGTTTCCCGTGCAGGGTTGGGGCGACAGTTTCTGGAGCAACCTGCTGCGCTATGCACCGTTGCCGATCCTGATCGGGCTGGCCGTGTCGGTGGCGCCCACGTTGCGGCTGTTCCGCAGCTTCGTGCTGGATGAAGTGGGGCAGGATTATGTGCGCACGGCCCGCGCCAAGGGGCTGTCCGAACGGCGCGTGATGTGGGTCCACGTGCTGCGCAATGCCGCCATTCCCATCATTACCTACGTGATGTCGAACCTGCCGGCGCTGTTGATCGGCGCGTTCTTGCTGGAGCGTTTCTTCGGCATTCCCGGCATCGGGCGCGAAGTGATCCTGGCCGTCGAGCGCAGCGATTTTCCCGTCATTAAGGCCATCACGATTTATGTGGCGGTCGCCACCATGGTCGTCAACCTGCTCACCGACCTGCTGTACCAGGCCGTCGATCCACGCGTGCAGCTGACATGAGGACGAGCGATGCGTGATTCCCTGGCATCTCCCGGCTTGTGGGCCCTGGCCTGGCGCCGCTTGCGGGCCGACCGGCTGGCCATGGCGGCGCTGGCCGTGGTGGCGGCTTTCCTGCTGATGCTGCTGTTGTCGGCCAGCGGGCTGATCGTGGCGGACTGGGAGGATGAGGTGGCCGTCAATTACGCGCCGCCCACGTTCCTGCTGGAGCATGCGAACCCGGCGGCAAGTGCAAGTGCAAGTGCAAGTGCAAGTGCAAGTGCAAGTGCAAGTGCAAGCGCTAGCGCTAGCGCGACTGCGATAGCGTCCGCGCCGAATTCCGCACCGGAACCGGACGCGGCTGGCGTACCTGCCGCGGCTGCCTCGGGCATCGCCTCCAGCTCCGCTGCCACCGCCACCGCTACCGCCACAAACGCCGCGCCACCGCCCGACAACCCATTCGACCCGCTTGCCGTCGACCTGGCCGAACTGCGGGCCCAGCTGAACGGGCAGGGCGCCCCTGCGCCCGATCTGTACGGCGTGACCGATCCGCTGGCGGCCGACCTGGCGCAGTTGCGCGCCACGCTGCCGGCCGCCGCCCGCGGCCACGCGGCGCGTCTGGCCAGCCTGCCGTTCGGGGCCGACAAATGGGGCCATGACGTACTCAGGAAAACCATCAAGGGCGGCGAAACGTCGATCGTCGTCGGCCTGGTGGCGGCCCTGCTGGCTGTGGCGCTGGGCACGCTGTTCGGGGCCGTGTCCGGCTATTTCGGCGGTCTGGTGGACGACCTGTTCAACTGGTTCTACAGCATCTTCACTGCCATCCCGTCCATCCTGATGATACTGGCCGTGGCCGCCGTGCTGCAGCAAAAGGGCGTGACTACCATCGTGCTGATCCTGGGTCTGACAGGCTGGACCGGCCCGTACCGCCTGATACGGGCCGAATACATCAAGCACAAGGGGCGCGAATACGTGCTGGCGGCGGACGCCATCGGCGCCTCGCACTGGCGCAAGATGTTCGGCCACATCTTTCCCAACGTCAGCCACGTGGCGCTGGTGCAGCTGTCTATCCTGGTGGTGGGCTTCATCAAGGCCGAGGTCATCCTCAGCTTCCTGGGCTTCGGCGTGCCGGTCGGCGTGGTGTCCTGGGGTAGCATGCTGAACGAGGCGCAGAACGAGCTGATACTGGGCAAGTGGTGGCAGCTGACGGCCGCCGCCGTGGCCATGGCGCTGCTGGTGACGGCGTTCTCGCTGCTGACGGACGCGCTGCGCGACGCGCTCGATCCCAAGATCAGGAGCCAGGCATGAACGCCGATCACCGCACCGATAACTTGCTGGAAGTGCGCGACCTGCGGGTGCGCTTCCGTATCGACCGGCAACGCAGCGTGGAGGCCGTCAAGGGCATCGCGTTCGACGTGCCGCGCAATGCGACGGTGGCGCTGGTGGGCGAATCGGGCAGCGGAAAATCGGTCAGCGCGCTGGCCGTGATGGGCCTGCTGCCGCCCGACAGCGCCACGATCGATCCGGCCGCCAGCATCCGCTTCGGCGGGCGCGAGCTGCTGGCGCTGGACGCCCGGGAGCGGCGTGCCCTGTGCGGCAAGGACGTGGCCATGATCTTCCAGGAACCCATGTCCTCGCTCAATCCCGTGTTCACGGTGGGCTTCCAGATCGGCGAGGTGCTGCGGCGCCACATGGGCATGGACCGGCGCCAGGCCCGCGCCCGCACGCTGGCGCTGCTCGACGAGGTGGGCATTCCGGACCCGGCCCGCAAGATCGACGCCTATCCCGGCCAGCTCTCGGGCGGCCAGCAGCAGCGCGTGATGATCGCCATGGCCATCGCCTGCGAACCGCAGTTGCTGATCGCCGACGAGCCCACCACGGCGCTGGACGTGACGATACAGAAGCAGATCATGGAGCTGCTGGCCAGCCTGCGCCGCAAGCACCGGATGTCGGTGCTGTTCATCACCCACGACCTGGCGCTGGTGGGCGAGATCGCCGACCACGTGATCGTCATGCGCCACGGCGAAGTGCGCGAGACGGGGGCCGTGCGCCAGGTGTTCGGCCAGCCGCGCGATGCTTACACCCAGGCCTTGCTGCACTGCCGGCCACCGCTGGCGGCGCGGCCCTGGCGCCTGCCCGTGATCGCCGACTACCTGGACGGCAAGGCCGGCGCCCAGGCCGAACCGGCCCGCCAGCGCGTGCGCGGCTACGCGCCGGATGACGAGACGGTGCTGACGGTGCATCAGCTGAGCAAGAGTTTCCAGCTGCGTGACGGGTGGTTCGGCAAGCGCGAGTTCCAGGCCGTGCGCGACGTGTCGTTCACGCTGGCGCGCGGCAAGACGCTGGGCGTGGTGGGCGAGTCCGGTTCCGGCAAGACCACGGTCGGCCTCACGCTGCTGCGATTGCACCAGGCCACGGCCGGCAGCGCCATGTTCGAGGGGCGCGACCTGCTGGCCATGAGCGCGCGCGAATTCCTGCCCTACAAGCGGCGCATCCAGATCATTTTCCAGAATCCCTACGCTTCGCTCAATCCGCGCTACACGGTGGGCCAGATCCTGCTGGAGCCGATGCGCATCCACGCCATCGGCGCCGACGACCGGGTCCGCAATGCCATGGCTTGCCAGCTGCTGGAGCGGGTGGGGCTGCCGGCGCAGGCCATGCACCGCTATCCGCATGAGTTTTCCGGCGGCCAGCGGCAGCGCATCGCCATCGCCCGCTGCCTGACCATGAAGCCGGAGATCCTCGTGTGCGACGAATCGGTGTCGGCGCTGGACGTGTCGGTGCAGGCCCAGGTGCTTAACCTGCTGCAGGACTTGCAGGATGAATACGGCTTGTCCTACCTGTTCATTTCGCACGACTTGTCGGTCGTGAAATACATGGCGGACCAGGTCATGGTGATGCACCAGGGCAGGGTGGTGGAGCTGGCCAATTCGGATCAGCTGTACCGCAATCCCGCCCATCCGTACACGCGCAGCCTGCTGGCGGCCGTGCCGCGCGGCCTTGGCGGTTAGTGGGCCAGGCCTGCGGCCGGCGCGCCCTGGCGGCGGCCTGCCGTCCAGCCGGCGGCGCCGTTTTACGCTAAGATAGCGGGATGGCCAATCTCATCCCACTGCTGCAACAATACGGCGTCCTGATCGTGTTCGCCGTCGTGCTGGTCGAGCAGATCGGGTTGCCCATACCCGCCTATCCGGTGCTGATCGTGGCCGGCGCGCTGGCCAAGGACGGCGACCTGGCCTGGCCCGGCGTGCTGGCCGTGAGCCTGCTGGCCTGCCTGATTAGCGACCAGTTCTGGTTCCACGCCGGGCGCTACTTCGGCAAACGCATCCTCAAGCTGCTGTGCCGCATCTCGCTGTCGCCCGACTACTGCGTGAGCCAGACGGAAGACAATTTCAAGCGCTGGGGACCGAAGGCGCTGATGGTGTCCAAGTTCATCCCCGGTTTCAACACCATCGCCTCGCCGCTGGCCGGCGCCATGGGCACGGCCAAGGCCACCTTCCTCGGCTTCAGCATGGCCGGCGGCCTGCTGTGGAGCGGCACCGGCATCGGCATCGGCGCCTATTTCCACACCAGCGTGGCGCAGGTGCTGGGCATCCTCAGCACCATGGGCACGACGGCGCTGATCGTGCTGGGCGTATTGCTGGGCCTGTTCGTAACGTTCAAGTATGTGGAGCGCAAGCGTTTCCACCAGTCCGTGCAGGTGGATCGCATCACCATCGACGAGTTGAAAAGCCTGCTCGATGAGGGCCACGAGCCGGTGCTGGTGGACGCCCGCAGCGCGACGGCGCAGCTGCTGGAGCCGGCCGTGCCGGGCGCGCTGCTGTTCAATGGCGGCGTGCCGATCCCGGAACTGGCGGCGCTGGACAAGGATCGCCACATCGTCGTCTATTGCAGCTGCCCTAACGACGTGTCGGCCGCCCACGTGGCCAAGGAACTGCTGGCCCATGGCTTCCACCGTGCCAAGCCGCTGCACGGCGGCCTGGAAGCGTGGAACCTGGCGTTCGGGCCGGCGCCGGTGCCAGCCCCGACCAAAGTCGTGCACGACAGTACCGCGGCCGTCTGATCCCTGCGCGACGGCACGGCCGTCGCTTGTAGCCTGCATGACCGCCTGGCCGGTCCGCTGCGCCGCGCATCCTCCCTTCGTCTATTCGATCCGCCCCGCACCGGTATCGCCGCGCCGCCGCGCGCCGGCACGCTTCCGATCGCCGCCAACCCTTGAAATGGTAGTCATACTACGAGGCCAATATTTCATAATGTAATTTTTTGTAGGAAATGTCGCTATGCGTGTACTAAAACTACAAACAATACTTGCGGATCGGCTAAGAAATCCATTAAGCTTAGGGCTCAACTTCTTTTGATCCATCATGACAGCCCAGTCCATCCCAGCGCCGCACTCTTCGACCACTGCTTTCCCTGGCGGCCCGCGCCTGCTGGCCGATGTGGGAGGCACCAATGCACGTTTCGCCCTGGAACTGGCGCCGGGCCGGATTGACCTGATCAATGTATTGCCATGTGCGGACTATCCGACCCTGGCCGCCGCCTTGCAGGCTTACCTGGCCTTGCCGGCCGTGGTGCAGGCGGGCCTGGGGCCGGTGCGGCAGGGTGCCATCGCCATTGCCAATCCCGTCACGGGCGACCTGGTGCGCATGACCAACCACCATTGGGAGTTTTCCATCGAAGCCTTGCGCACCGAGTGCGGTTTCGAGACGCTGGTGGTGGTCAACGATTTCACGGCCCTGGCCCGCTCGTTGCCCTTGCTGTCCGCCACCCAGAAGCACCAGGTGGGCGGCGGCGCGGCCCAGGCCGGTGCCCCGCTGGGCCTGATCGGCGCCGGCACGGGGCTGGGCGTGTCCGGCCTGATCCCGGCCGGCGACAGCTGGACGGCTTTGCTCAGCGAGGGCGGTCACGTCAGTTTCTCGCCCGTCAACGAGACGGAAATCGCCGTCCTGCGTTTCGCCTGGCGCGAATTCGAGCACGTGTCGGCCGAACGGTTGATGTCGGGCGTCGGGATCGAACTGATCTACCGCGCCCTGGCCGACCATACGGGCGTGCCGGCGGAAGCGATCGGCGCGCCGGAAATCACGCGCCGCGCACTGGCCGGCGAATCGGCCCTGTGCGACCAGGTGATCGAGGCGTTCTGCTGCATGCTGGGCACGGTGGCCAGCAACGTGGCCATCACACTGGGCGCCCAGGGCGGAATCTACATCGGCGGCGGCATCGTGCCCCGTCTTGGTGCACGCTTCGACCGTTCCGGCTTCCGTGCCCGCTTCGAACAGAAGGGCCGCTTTGCTGCCTACCTGGCCAAAGTGCCCACTTTCGTCATCACGGCTGAGTACCCGGCCTTCGTTGGTGTGTCGGCAATCTTGTCCGAGAGACTTGCTTAAGCGTAAGCTCTGTTACATTTCGCCGTGAGCGAAATGCGCTTTTCAGTCTTTTATCAGGTACAATTCGCTCTGTTGGATGAAACGGCATGGATCGTTCGCACCGCTTTTCGCCCGAAAACGGCGCGCCAGGATCGCGTTTCACTTGAAATCAACGGCAGCTGCTTCAGTGTCGCGGCACCGTAGGTGGTATGTCTCTCCCTCCCGCTCAGCGCGCATCGGCCCGGGCGTCGGAAAAACCAGCTTCAGCGAGTACTCCAGCCAGGCGGCATCCCGGATGCCGGCCATACGCCTCACTGATTGTTATTGATTTCTTTCTTGCATGTGAATGCAGCCACAAGATTGCTATGAATACAGGTGAGGCGAAAAAAGTCCTCGAAACCGCGCTGCTGTGCGCGCATGAGCCCTTGTCCATCCACAGTCTGAAGAAGCTGTATGTCGACGTGGACGACCAGGGCCGGCCGCGTGGCCCCGGGGTCGGCGCCGATACGATCAAGGCATTGCTGGAAGAATTGCGGCTGGACTGGGCTGGCAAGGGCATCGAAGTGGTCAGCCTGTCGAGCGGCTGGCGTTTCCAGAGCCGGCCGGAAATGAAGTTGTACCTGGACCGCCTGAACCCGGAAAAGCCGCCCAAATATTCGCGCGCTACCCTGGAAACGCTGGCCATCATCGCCTACCGCCAGCCGGTGACGCGCGGCGACATCGAGGAAATCCGCGGTGTGGCCGTCAACTCGCAGACGATCAAGATGCTGGAAGACCGCGGCTGGGTCGATGCGATCGGTTATCGCGACGTGGTCGGCCGCCCCGCTTTGCTGGGCACGACCAAGCAGTTTTTGGATGATCTGGGCTTGAATTCGCTGTCCCAGCTGCCGCCGTTGCAGACAATCAGTGAAATGCAGGGTGGCGGTCCCGATATGGAAGCGCTGGAAGCGGCCCTGCAGGAAAATTTTGCGGCACATAATGCCGCGCAACAAACAGTTGGTACGGATGGTGAGGCGGAAGTGGCCGTAGATGTCACGGCAAGCCCGGAAGCCGGCCACGACGCGGGGACGGCTGATGTATCGCCGGCCCCGGCCATTACCCACGGCCCTGCGCCAGATTTAACGGTTGACGCTGAGCACAACCAAGAAATGAATAATGAACAATCCTAATTCTCCAGAGTCAGTCAGCGGCGCAGTTGCCGCCGAAGTGGTCGCCAAGCCTAAACGCCGCACCAAAGCCCAGATCGAAGCCGACAACGCGGCCGCTGCCGCTGCGGGCGAACCCGTCGCGGCCAAGCCCAAGCGCAAACCGAAGGCGGTAGCCGAGGCTGCCGCACCGGCCGCCGAGGCACCGGTCGCCGCCGCGCCTGCCGAAGCACCCATCAAGAAGCCGCGCGCCAAGCCGGCCGCCAAGGCCGACGCTGCCGCGCCGGAAACGGCGCCGGCCGCCACGCCAGCTGCCGTCAAGCCGGCCGCTGCCAAGCCAGTCGCCGCCAAACCAGCTGCCGCCAAGCCAGCCGCTGCCGCACCTGTAGCGGCCGCGCCTGCCGCTGCTGCTACGTCTGCTCCTGCGCCAGCTGCCGCATCCAGCACTGCCGAGACCGTCGCGCCAGCGACGTCCGCTCCGGCCGAAGCTGCCGCCGGCGAACGCGCCGAGCGCGGCCCACGTCCGCCGCGCGGTCCGCGCCAGATGCGCGAACAGCGCGCCGCCCGCCAGGCCGCCATGCCGCGTCCCGAGCCAGTAGTCGCCGTTGAAGGCGAAGCGCCGGCCGAAGGCGAAGGCGTGTGGCCCAAGGATGGCAAGCCACGCCACGAGCGCGGTCCCCGCAACGAAGCGCGCGGCGCCGGCAAGGGCCAGCCCAACCAGCAAAAAGGCAAGGGCGGCAAGCAGCAACAGCGCGGCGCCCAGGGTGGCAAGGGCGGTGCGCCCAAGGCCAACGATGCCGATGCCGTGTTCTCGTTCGTGACCTCGGATGCCTACGACAGCGAAGGCGGCGGCCAGGGCCGCGCCGCGCCGGCCAAAGCCGTGCGCCGCGACCTGACGGCGGATGACGATGCGCCCAAGCTGCACAAGGTGCTGGCGGAGGCGGGCCTCGGTTCGCGCCGCGACATGGAAGAACTGATCATTGCTGGCCGCGTGTCCGTCAACGGTGAGCCGGCCCACATCGGCCAGCGCATCCTGGATACCGACCAGGTCCGCATCAACGGCAAGCTGATCCAGCGCCGCGTGAGCAAGAAGCCGCCGCGCGTGCTGGTCTACCACAAGCCGGCCGGCGAGATCGTCAGCCATGACGATCCGGATGGCCGTCCGTCCGTGTTCGACCGCCTGCCCACCATGAAGGCCGGCAAATGGCTGGCCGTGGGCCGCCTGGACTTCAATACGGAAGGCTTGCTGCTGTTTACCACCTCGGGCGACCTGGCCAACCGGCTGATGCACCCGCGCTACGGCATCGACCGCGAATACGCGGTGCGTACGCTGGGCGAGCTGGAAGAGGGCATGCGCCAGAAGCTGCTGGCCGGCGTCGAGCTGGAAGACGGCCTGGCGCAGTTCTCCAAGATCGCCGATGGCGGCGGCGAAGGCATCAACAAGTGGTATCGCGTGGTGATCGGCGAAGGCCGTAACCGCGAAGTGCGCCGCATGTTCGAAGCGATCGGCCTGACCGTGTCGCGCCTGATCCGTACCCGCTACGGCGCCATGACGCTGCCGAGCAGCCTCAAGCGCGGCCGCTGGGAAGAGATGGAAGAAAACACCGTGCGCGACCTGATGGCCGCCTACGGTGTGGAAAAGAAAGTGCCGGGCGAAGCGCGCGGCGCCAACGCCAAGGGCGCCGGTCCGAAGCGCGAGCGCGGCCAGCGCGGTGAGCGCGCTGAACGCGATGAGCACGACGAGCGCGATGAGCCTAACTTCAACCGCATCGACGTCAGCAACGACAATGCGCTGCCGTTCCCGAAACCGGCCCGTGGCCAGGGCCGCGGCCCAGGTATGGGTCGTCCGGGCGGCGCGGGCATGGGCCAGAGCGGCCGTCCAGGTGGCCGTCCGCAAGGCCTGGGTGCCTACGCTGGCGGCCGTCCGCTGGGCGGCGGTTTCGAAGGCCAGGGGCAGGGCCGGGGCAAGCCACAAGGTCCGGGCCGTGCGCAAGGCCAGGGTCAGGGGCAAGGTCGTGCGCAAGGCCAGGGTCAAGGCCAGGGCCAGGGTTTCGGCGCCGCCAAGGGCCCGCAGCGCGGTCCGCGCCAGCCCGATCCGCTGCAGACCACCTTCGGTTTCGGCAACGCCAGCGCGCCGCGCCGCAACCAGCCGCCCCGTGGCGGCGCCATCGACCATGGCATGCCGCGCCGCCGTAAAGGCTGACGTGGCGACGGCCGTCGCGGCCTGTTTGCCGCGTCGGCCGCCAGGCGCTGTTTGCCCTGTTTTTGGGGCTTGTAGCCCGATTTTCTCTGTTGTAAGCCTGCCGTTGGGGTATCTGCGGCATTGCGGCACAGGGAAGATCAGGTTATAATAACCAGCCTAGTTAAAGTTCTTCGCAGGATTAATTTGCTGAGAGTGCTTTCATCTGGCTGGGAATACAAGAAGATGGGCAGATGCCCATTTTTTTTTTGGTGAACCGTTTTGAACGGTCCGTTTTTCATAGTGGAAACGGACTTTGATCTGGAGAATTTCTTGCAGCTGCCGGAATTAATTGAAAAGACCGTGTCCGGTCTGGGCTATGAGCTGGTTGATGTCGAACGGGCCGAGCGTGGACTGCTGCGCGTGTATATCGATTTCTCGGCGGAAGATGTGGCCGAAAAAGGCCCGATCACCGTGGAAGATTGTGCCACGGTGAGCCACCAGTTGTCGCACGTGCTGACGGTGGAAAACGTCAACTACGAACGTCTGGAAATCTCGTCGCCGGGCCTCGATCGTCCGGTGCGGAAAATGGCCGACTTTGTGCGCTTTGCGGGCTGTGAAGCCAGCGTCAAGCTGCGCGTCGCCTTGCCGGACACGAATAACCGGCGCACCTACCAGGGCGTTCTGCAGGAACCCCAGGGCGAGAATTTATCGTTGGAATTTGAAAGTAAAGATGGGCCGGCGTTGTTGGAGTTTACGCTCGCCGATGTGGATAAGGCACACTTGGTGCCGCAGGTGGTTTTTAAGGGACGCAAAGCATGAGTCGCGAAGTTTTGTTATTGGTAGACGCGCTGGCGCGTGAGAAAAACGTCGATAAGGATGTCGTATTCGGCGCGCTGGAATTCGCGTTGGCGCAAGCCACGAAGAAACGCTATGAAGGTGAAGTCGATATCCGCGTTTCGATCGACCGCGAGTCGGGTGAATTCGAGTCCTTCCGCCGCTGGCACGTGGTGCCGGATGAAGCTGGCCTCCAGCTGCCGGACCAGGAAATCCTGCTGTTCGAAGCGAAGGAACAGATTCCCGACATCGAAGTGGACGACCACATCGAAGAGCCGATCGAATCCGTGGAATTCGGCCGCCGCTTCGCGCAGGACACCAAGCAAGTGGTGCTGCAGCGCGTGCGCGACGCCGAGCGTGAACAGATCCTGGTCGACTTCCTGGAGCGCGGCGACTCGCTCGTGACGGGCACCATCAAGCGCATGGAGCGCGGTGACGCCATCGTCGAATCGGGCAAGATCGAAGCGCGCCTGCCGCGCGACCAGATGATCCCGAAGGAAAACCTGCGTATCGGTGACCGCGTGCGTGCCTACATCCTGCGTATCGACCGCAACATGCGCGGCCCGCAAGTGATCCTGTCGCGCACGGCGCCCGAGTTCATCATGAAGCTGTTCGAGCTGGAAGTGCCGGAAATCGAACAGGGCATGCTGGAAATTAAATCGGCCGCCCGCGACGCCGGCGTACGCGCCAAGATCGCCGTCTACACGGCCGACAAGCGCATCGACCCGATCGGTACCTGCGTGGGCATGCGCGGTTCGCGCGTGCAGGCCGTGACCGGCGAGCTGGGCGGCGAACGGGTGGACATCGTGCTGTGGTCGGAAGATCCGGCCCAGTTCGTCATCGGCGCGCTGGCCCCGGCCAACGTGTCGTCCATCATGGTGGACGAAGAGAAGCACGCCATGGACGTGGTGGTGGACGAGGAAAACCTGGCCATCGCCATCGGCCGCTCGGGCCAGAACGTGCGCCTGGCGTCGGACCTGACGGGCTGGAAGATCAATATCATGACGGCCGAGGAATCGGCCGACAAGGCAGCCCAGGAAACGGCCGCCGTGCGCGCCCTGTTCATGGAAAAGCTGGACGTCGACCAGGAAGTGGCCGACATCCTGGTGGAAGAGGGCTTTGCCAGCCTGGAAGAAATCGCTTACGTGCCGATCTCCGAAATGCTGGAAATCGAATCGTTCGATGAAGATACCGTCAATGAACTCCGGACCCGCGCCCGCGACGCGCTGGTGACCGAAGCGATCGCTTCGGAAGAAGGCCTGGAAGGCATGGACGAGGCGCTGGTTGGTCTGGAAGGCATGGACCGTATCACCGCCGGCAAGCTGGGTCTGGCTGGTATCAAGACTGTAGAAGCATTTGCTGCACTGGCCTACGACGAATTTGGCGCCATCCTGGCCCTGTCCGCCGACCGTGCACGAGAACTGATTAAGAGTGAATTTGAAGATGTGACCGACGAAGAGATGAAGTTGGTTGACTCGAAGTACGACGATCGTGCCAAGGCGTTGCAAGCCAGGGCATGGAGTCTTGCCGAATCCGCAAAGGCTTAATTTGAGTATCTTTATCATCTCCGCGACACATAGAAAAGAGGACTGAATGGCGAGTAACAACGTAGCCCAATTTGCCACCGAACTGAAGATGCCTGCAGATTTGCTGCTGACGCAGCTGCGTTCTGCCGGCGTCGAGAAAAGTTCGACGTCAGATCCATTGTCGAAAGATGATAAGGATAAGTTGTTGGATCACCTGCGCCGTACCCACGGCGCAGCGGCTGACACTGAAAAGAAGAAGATCACGCTGACGCGCAAGGAAACCACCGAGATCAAGCAGGCCGACGCCACGGGCAAGTCGCGCACGATCCAGGTCGCCGTCAAGAAAGTGCGCACCTTCGTGCAGCGCGACGATATCGCTCCGCCTCCTGCCGCCGCGCCTGCCGCGCCGGTAGTGGATCCGGCCGATGTGGCCCGCCGCGAAGAGGAAGCACGCAAGCAGGCTGAAATGATCGCCCGCCAGGAAGCGGAACTGCGTGAAAAGCAGGAAGCGCTGGCCAAGCTGGACGCGGAGAAGGAAGCGCAGGCAAAAGCGAGCGCCGCCGCCGAAGCGGAAGCGAAGAAGGAAGCGGAAGCGGAAGCGAAGAAGGCGGCCGCCAAGGCTGCCGCCGTCGCCACCGCCGCCGCTGCCGGCACCGCCGCGCCTGTCGCCGACGACAGCGCCGCCGAGCAGAAGAAGCTGGCCGCCGCCGAGGAAGCGAAGAAGAAAGCGGCTGCCGCCGCCAAGGAAGCTGCCGAGAAAGCGGAAGCGACCGAGCGCGCCCGCAAGGCCGTGGCCGACGAAGTGGCACAGATCAAGGCCATGATGAACGCGCCGCGGCGCGCCATCAAGGCGCCGGAGCCGGCACCGGTTCCGGTCAAGGCCAAGGCACCGGAAGGCACGCTGCACAAGCCTGCCGACAAGAAGCCTGGCGAGAAGAAAGACGAGAAGAAGCCCGTCACGGCGGACAAGAAGTCGATCAAGTCGGCCAATGTGTCGTCGACCTGGTCGGACGACGCCAAGAAACGCGGTGCCCCTGGCGCGCCCAAGGGCCGTGGCAACACCGGCTCGACCGGCGGCCGCGACGCATGGCGCAGCGGTGGCAAGGGCGGCGGTCGCCGCGGCGGCCACTCGGAAGATCGCGAAACGAACTTCCAGGCCCCGACGGAAGCCGTGGTCAAGGACGTGTACGTCCCTGAAACCATCACCGTGGCCGAACTGGCGCACAAGATGTCGGTCAAGGCATCCGAGGTCATCAAGCAGCTGATGAAGCTGGGCCAGATGTGCACCATCAACCAGGTGCTGGACCAGGAAACGGCCATGATTCTGGTCGAGGAAATGGGCCACAAGGCCTATGCCGCCGAGCAGGACGATCCGGAAGCGCTGCTGGCCGACCAGGGTGAGCACGCTCACTTCGAGTCCGTGCCGCGCGCGCCGGTGGTGACCGTCATGGGTCACGTCGATCACGGTAAGACCTCGCTGCTGGACTACATCCGCCGCGCCAAAGTGGCGTCCGGCGAAGCGGGCGGCATTACGCAGCACATCGGTGCCTACCACGTGGAAACCCCGCGCGGCATCATCACCTTCCTCGACACGCCAGGCCACGAAGCCTTTACGGCCATGCGTGCCCGCGGCGCCAAGGCGACCGACATCGTCATCCTGGTGGTGGCGGCGGACGACGGCGTGATGCCGCAGACCAAGGAAGCGATTGCCCACGCCAAGGCGGCCGGCGTGCCGCTGGTGGTGGCGATCAACAAGATCGACAAACCGGGCGGCAACGTGGACCGCGTCACCCAGGAACTGGTGGCCGAGCAAGTGGTGCCGGAAGAATACGGCGGCGAATCGCCGTTCGTGCCGGTGTCGGCCAAGACCGGCGAGGGCATCGACGCCCTGCTGGAACAGGTGCTGCTGCAGGCTGAAGTGCTGGAACTGAAGGCGCCGGTCGATGCGCCGGCCCGTGGCCTGGTGGTCGAAGGCCGCCTGGACAAGGGCAAGGGCCCGGTCGCCACCATCCTGGTGCAGTCCGGTACCTTGAAGCGCGGCGACGTGATCCTGGCCGGCTCTTCCTATGGCCGCGTGCGCGCCATGCTGGACGAGAACGGCAAGCCGATCACGGAAGCCGGTCCTTCCATCCCGGTCGAGATCCAGGGCCTGACGGAAGTGCCGCAAGCCGGTGAAGAAGTCATGGTCATGGCCGACGAGCGCAAGGCGCGTGAAATCGGTCTGTTCCGTCAAGGTAAGTTCCGCGACGTGAAGCTGGCCAAGCAGCAGGCCGCCAAGCTCGAGAACATGTTCGACCAGATGGCCGAAGGCGAAGTGAAGAACCTGCCGATGATCATCAAGACCGACGTGCAGGGTTCGCAGGAAGCGCTGGTCAGCTCGCTGCAGAAGCTGTCGACGTCGGAAGTGCGGGTGCAGGTGGTCCATGCGGCCGTCGGCGGCATCACGGAATCGGACGTCAACCTGGCGGTGGCCTCGAAAGCGGTCATCATCGGCTTCAACGCCCGGGCCGACGCCCAGGCCCGCAAGCTGGCCGAGTCGAACGGCGTGGACATTCGCTACTACAACATCATTTACGACGCGATCGACGAGGTCAAGTCGGCTCTGTCGGGCATGCTGGCGCCGGAGAAGCGGGAAACCGTCATCGGCCAGGTCGAGATCCGTCAGGTCATCCTGGTGTCGAAAGTGGGCGCGATTGCCGGCTGTCTGGTCACCGACGGCGTGGTCAAGCGCAACTCCTCGGTACGCCTGCTGCGCAACAACATCGTCGTGTGGTCGGGCGAGATCGACTCGCTCAAGCGCTTCAAGGACGATGCCAAGGAAGTGCGCGCCGGCCTCGAGTGCGGCCTGTCGCTGAAGAACTACAACGACATCCAGGTGGGCGATTCGCTGGAAGTGTTTGAAGTACAGGAAATCGCTCGTACGCTGTAATCCTTACAGATAAGAGTCGTTTCACCAGGTGGACGGGCGCATAATGGCTCCCGTCCACTTGTTATTTTAAGAAAAGCAATTTCGAATCATGGCTAAACATAGCAAAAACATCCCGGCGCGCGGCCTGCGCGTGGCGGACCAGATCCAGCGCGACCTGTCCGAAATCATCGCGTTCGAGTTGAAAGACCCGCGCGTGGGGATGATCACCATCACCGAAGTGCAGGTCACGCCGGATTACGCGCACGCCAAGGTGTTCTTCACCATGCTCAAAGACAGCAAGGAAGAAGTAAAGAACACGGTCGAAGGCTTGAGCAAGGCGGCCGGCTTCATGCGCGGCCAGCTGGGCAAGCGCCTGCACATCCACACCTTGCCCCAGCTGCACTTCGTGCACGACTCGTCGACGGCGCGCGGCATGGAACTGTCGGCCCTGATCGACCAGGCCAACGCCACCCGTTCGCTGGACGACGAAGCGGCAGGCCAGGACAAGGACGCGGAGTAAGCGTGGAAGGGACGATGCGTCCCCTCCCGCCGCCATCAAGATGAAGCAAAACCACCCGAAAAAAGTCCGCGACCTGGTCGACGGCGTGCTGCTGCTCGACAAGCCGGTCGGCTTTTCCAGCAATGACGCACTGATCAAGGCCAAGCGCGTACTCAACGCCAAGAAGGCCGGCCACACCGGCACCCTGGACCCGTTCGCCACCGGCTTGCTGCCGCTGTGCTTCGGCGAAGCGACCAAGTTCTCGCAGGACTTGCTGGAAGCGGACAAGACCTACGAAACCGTGGTCCACCTGGGCCAGACGACGGACACCGGCGACACCGAAGGTGAAGTGATAGCCACGCGCGACGTCAACGTCACGCTGGAACAGATCGAAGCCGTGCTGGAGCGCTTCCGCGGCCCGATCGCCCAGGTGCCGCCCATGTACTCGGCCCTCAAGCGCGACGGCAAGCCCTTGTACGAATACGCGCGGGCCGGCATCACGCTCGAGCGCGAAGCGCGCAACGTCGTCATCCATAAGCTCGAGCTGCTCGGTTACGAGGCGCCGTTCCTCAAGCTGGCCGTGACCTGCAGCAAGGGCACCTACATCCGCGTGCTGGGCCAGGACATCGGCGAAGCGCTCGGTTGCGGCGCCCACCTGAACGCCCTGCGCCGCACCCAGGTGGGGGCGCTGACGGCCGACGGCATGATCACGCTGGAGGCGTTGCTGGCCCACCCCGAACCGCTCAGCCTGCTGGCCCCGGTCGATGCGCTGCTGTCGAGTTTCCCGGCCGTGCAGCTGAACGCCGAGCTGGCCAAGCGCTTCCTGCAAGGCCAGCGCCTGGCCCTGGGCAAGGAACCCGTGACCGTGCCGGCCGGGCAGGGCAGGGTGCGGGTCTACCTCGATGACAAGCTGCTGGGCACGGCCCAGCTGGGCGAATACAGCATCCTGGCCCCGGAGCGGCTGATCGCCACCGCCCACACCTGAAGCCCCTGGCGCCGCGCGGT
The DNA here is from genome assembly GCF_058786935.1 of Rugamonas sp. FW305-51. NCBI lineage: Bacteria > Pseudomonadati > Pseudomonadota > Betaproteobacteria > Burkholderiales > Oxalobacteraceae > Rugamonas > Rugamonas sp. FW305-51. The sequence continues at coordinate 13,238 of NZ_JBYSZG010000053.1, read as the reverse complement.
TTGGCAACTCGTTGAAAATATTAGGAATTTCAAGGAGAGTTGCAACGCACCATGCTATACTACGCGGTTCCAGAAATTGGCAAGTACCCGAACACCTCGTACACCCCCGTACGCACCCCGCAGTTTTTCAGCAAATATAACGACCATGTCTACTACAAAACGCGCAATTCGCAACATCGCCATCATCGCCCACGTTGACCACGGTAAAACCACCCTGGTCGACAAACTGCTGCGCCAGTCCGGTACCTTCCGCGAAAACCAGCAAGTTGAAACCCGCGTGATGGACTCGAACGACCTCGAAAAAGAACGCGGCATCACGATTCTGTCGAAGAACTGCGCCGTCGAGTACGAAGGCACCCACATCAACATCGTCGACACCCCCGGCCACGCCGACTTCGGCGGCGAAGTGGAGCGCGTGCTGTCGATGGTCGACTCCGTGCTGCTGCTGGTCGATGCGCAGGAAGGCCCGATGCCACAGACCCGCTTCGTGACCCGCAAGGCACTGGCGCTGGGCCTGAAGCCTATCGTCGTCGTCAACAAGATCGACCGTCCGGGCGCCCGTCCTGACTGGGCCATCAACGCCACCTTCGAACTGTTCGACAAGCTGGGCGCGACCGATGAGCAGCTGGACTTCCCCGTGGTGTACGCCTCGGCCCTGAACGGCTACGCTTCGCTGGACGACTCCGTGCGCGAAGGCGACATGAAGCCCCTGTTCGACGCCATCCTCAAGCACGTGCCCGTGCGCGACGACAATCCGGACGGCCCGCTGCAGATGCAAATCACCTCGCTGGACTACTCGTCCTACGTGGGCAAGATCGGTATCGGCCGTATCAACCGCGGCCGCGTCAAGACCGGCCAGGACGTGATCGTGCTGAACGGTCCTGATTCGACCCCGATCAAGGGCCGCATCAACCAGGTGCTGAACTTCAAGGGCCTGGAGCGCGTGCTGGTTGACGAAGCCGTCGCCGGCGACATTATCCTGATCAACGGTATCGAAGACATCGGCATCGGTTCCACCGTGTGCGCACCGGACACCCCGGAAGCGCTGCCGATGCTGACCGTCGACGAGCCTACCCTGACCATGAACTTCATGGTCAACAACTCGCCGCTGGCCGGCCGCGAAGGCAAGTTCGTCACCAGCCGCCAGCTGCGTGACCGCCTGGAAAAAGAACTGAAGGCCAACGTGGCCCTGCGCGTGGCGCCGACCGACGACGACACCATCTTTGAAGTGTCGGGCCGCGGCGAACTGCACCTGACCATCCTGATCGAAAACATGCGCCGCGAAGGCTTCGAGCTGGCCGTATCGCGTCCGCGCGTGGTGTTCAAGATGGTCGACGGCGTGCGCCAGGAGCCGTTCGAGCTGCTGACCGTGGACGTGGAAGAAGCGAACCAGGGCGGCGTGATGGAAGAACTGGGCCGCCGTCGTGGCGACCTGCAGAACATGGAATCGGATGCCAAGGGCCGCGTGCGCCTGGAATACCGCATCCCGGCCCGTGGCCTGATCGGCTTCCAGTCCGAGTTCATGACCCTGACCCGCGGTACCGGCCTGATGTCGCACATCTTCGACGAGTACGCACCGGTGGACAACACCAAGGGCGAGCTGGGCGGCCGTCGCAACGGCGTGCTGATCTCGCAGGACGACGGCGCCGCCGTGGCCTACGCGATCTGGAAACTGCAGGATCGCGGCCGCATGTTCGTGGTCCACAACGACCCCGTGTACGAAGGCATGATCATCGGTATCCACTCGCGTGACAACGACCTGGTGGTCAACCCGATCAAGGGCAAGCAGCTGACCAACGTGCGTTCGTCCGGTACCGACGAAGCGGTGCGCCTGGTGCCGCCGATCCAGATGTCGCTCGAATACGCAGTGGAATTCATCGACGACGACGAGCTGGTCGAGATCACCCCGAAATCGATCCGTCTGCGCAAGCGCTTCCTGAAAGAGCACGAGCGCAAGAAGGCGTCGCGCGAGGCGTAATCGCCGTAGCATGACTTCGCGCGCCGGCCGGCGCGCGGATCCGGCCCGCTGTGCCTGCATGACTTTAACCGGTGATGCAGGGCAGCGGGTTTGACGTTTACGGGGCCGGGTTTGTCACCGCGCAGGTGGCAGGCATATAGGGCGATGCGGTTGGCCCCGCGCCGTGTAGAATGAACGGCGTAACGTCTGGAGAACAGTGATGCGTAAGCCATTCATCGAGTTCAGCACGGCTGACCTGCAGGACATTAATCGCCGCACCATAGAAAAGTTGCGCGTGCAGCAAGTGACCTCGCAAAGTGCGTCGTCCGGAGCCACCTTGCCCCCTACCGCGGCACCGGATGGCACATGGCTGGAGGCGGTTCAGCGCGCATGGGCGCATGCCTTCCGTAAATCTGTTGCGACGGCGCCCACCAGTGCGCCCGCTGACTGGGATGAGACGTTCGCGCCTATCAGGCGACTGACCCGGGAGGAGCTGCGGGACGCGTTTATTGCTGCCAGTAAGAAAAGCCAATAGGCGCGTCCGCCACCGGCTCATTTCCTGCCAGGAGGCTTTCCTGTGCCTGAACATCATCACGCGGCGGCCGACGGGGCCGCACCACCTCCTCAACCTGGGGCGGGCAACGGGGCGGTAGCGCCCGACGCCGCACTTGACCCGAAACGCGACCCCTACGCTGCGTTAGTGCGGGCCCCGGACGATTTGATTGCTGCGTTGGCCTACGTCGCCTACAAGCACCATGAAACGGAATTTATCCGCGCGATCGAATCCGCAGGCGGCACTGTTTCCATTGAACAGTTGGAAACGTTCAGAATAGGCTGCTGCGTGGAGTCGCAGTTGGGACGCTATACGACGCGCGCCGAGACGCTGGTCCGTGCTTTTCTGGACGAGACCTTGGCGAAGACGGAGGTTGAGCTGAAGGAAACGTTCAAGAGCAAGGAGACGGGCTTGCAGTTGCAAGCCATACTCGACAAGTTCAAGGAACGGCGCAGCTGGAGCGGCTGGGTGGCTGATGTGGTGGGGAATTTGTCTGTGCAGGCACTGACTATCTTGCTGGTCGCGGGGCTGTACTTTGGTTTCCAGGCGCTTGACGCGATTTCCGGCGCGGCCGGGCGATTCGTTGGCGTCCTGCATGGCGAGGCGGCGCACGGTCAGCCGCAGGCGGCGGGCGCACCTGGCGGCGCGGCAGTGCGGCAGGGCAGCAAGCAGGAGTCGCGCAGCAGCAGGTAGCCGGACTTGCTGTCCGGCGCCGTCACGGTTGCGTGCGCTGTGTTCCCCGGGAGTATAGGTTGCTCCAGCCGGCCGGCGTCAATTTTGATATGATACGGACTTTCTGGTATGCCATCGTCAGCAAGTCCGACCCGGTTGCGGCAGCGGGGCGGTGCTCGCCACTGAGCTTCTTCCTTACTCACTGCAGCCATTCCCAGCGCATTGGTAGCGTCACCTAAGCGGTCAGGTGCGAGACCCCAATTTACAGCGACATATTCATGCATCAACACCTATTGTCCCCAGCGGGCGCAGCCGAACCATCCAACGTTGTCGCCAGTCGCCGGATCAGCGTCGCCCCCATGATGGACTGGACCGAGTGATATGCGCTGTCATAGGAGAGATTGCGGTAAATTTCGCGGATAGTAGCAATTTCGTAGCACTGAATTCGTTCAGCGCTAAGCCTCCAGAGAGAGGAGCTACAAAAAGTGAGCACGAAAAATCGCTGCAAAAAATATGCGGTTACACAAAAAACAGTGCTCGAGAAATTTGCGTCGCTTCAAAAAATGCTAGTATACGTGCATATTTACGGATGTAAGTTCGTGACGCTTTTTTAGCGCTCGAGATTTCCGTTGAAATTTTTGAAGCGGGGCAGCACATGAAAAAATCACCAAAACACGTTGTGAAAGCAGCATCTGCAGATCGTGCAGCAGCTGGCGGCGCACGCCCTCGGCCGGCCGTTGTGGTTGATGAAAAGCATGATGAAGTTGGCCTGGCGCTCTTCGCCGGCATTCACGCAAGCAAGCGTTTCACGAAGCAGGGTGCTCATCGTGCATTCGGCGGCCTGAACCAAAAGAAATAAATAGAGATGCGGCGAGTTAGCCGCAACGAGACCGCCGCCGTTAGAAACGCGGCGGTTTTTTTTTAGCCTTCGACAAGAACAATATGCAAGTCAAAATGACGCAGGCTCTCCGAGACGACCTTGCAGCGGACGGTCTAGACGCCGATGAATTCATCAAGCGTTTCGCGAAGTGGCGCGCTGGCGATGAGTACGGCAGCTACTACTTCGGTAAAGATGGGGGCTACCATAGCCCGAAGGTCGATGGCACCGCTCCCTTGAGGCATGTGCACCTGGTCCCTCTGACGGATGCGGACGCGCTTGTGGCCTGGGATAAAGCATGGAGCAGACAGGGCCGAAAGAAAAGCAATCGGGCGCTGGTTTACGCATCGGATGGTACGAAGCGGCACTTGCTGATTTACATCCTTGACGAGCCAACGGCACATGAGATTGCATCCATGAACACCGCAGAGGATCGCGAGACGATGCAAGGTTTTGCCTTGGTTGCGGCGAAATTCATCGATACGGGAGAAGTGATCGCATAAAAAAAGCCACGGGATGATGTGGTTTTTGTCGCTGTGGATTCCATGGCCCTATTACTACTTTGTAATGAGACCATGTAACTATAGTTAAGTGTGACTTCTGCAATCGTCTAAGTACTTCCCGACGTCGCGCACGTCGGCGATGATGTGCTTGCCAGACTTGCGGGTTGGGATCGGGAAGGTGCCGGCGCTCATTTTGTTGCGTGCCGTGCCGACCGCGATGTCGATCTCGGCGCACATCTCATCCAGGCGGAGGAACATGCGGTCGTATTTCAAGGCGAGGAACATGGAAGCTTTCATTTTGCTTTGACCTCCAGCGATGAGGCTATGCCAGCAACTGCGGCCTTCAGCGACCTGATGGTGGAGCAAACCGATTTTTGAAATCCTAGTGACGTCGTCACCGATGGCTTGAACACGGCGTGCACCGCCTTGAGGCTTCCATCGCGATTGAAGCTATGACGCAGTTCGCTGCACGTTTGCAGCAGCACGCCCAGCATGTCCACTGCTTCAAATACTTCAACCTGATTCTGCCGATGTGGGAACAGCGTCGTGCCGATTGGGAGTGCCTGCAGTTTGGTCGCGTCGATGCGCAGCTCGCGTTCGGCAAAGGCTTCAGGGTCACCGAATTTGTTGACGACCTCGGCCACAGGCTCGGTCGTCAGAGCGCGCGCCTGGTGCGTGGCGTGCAGGCACCAGCCGATCCAGAGGTCGCGCGCCAGCGGATCGGTGTACTCCCCATCCAGTGGCCGGGCCAACGACAACGGCGGCTCAAACAGGTCCGATACATTGGCCTCGAAAGCGGGGCGATTTGCGTCAAATTTATACTGTTGCTTATTCATGGTCGCTCTCGATAGCGTGGTTCTTGGCGTCAATTTTCAGTAGGTGCATCGCCTGGCTGATGGCATCGTCCAGCGCGTTGTGATGGGTACCGATGCGTTCAAATTCGATTTGCTTGCTTTCGTTTCGCAGAGTGCGGAAGCAGCGCACGTTCCAGAATTTCCACGGCACAAGATGGCCAGCCCGCTTGTACGTCTCGCCTAAAACGACTGGATCGAAGTCGGCGCCATTGCCCCAAACGCGCACATCTTCCGTCGATCCGGCTACCCACACTATCCATTCGCTGAAATGCTGCAGCACCACACAGATGTGCTCTTTGCCACGAAAGGTTTCGCGGGCGCTCTCGCTCTGCTGCATCCACCACAGGAAGGTGGTTGCATCAATCTTTCCTCCAATGCCAACGGCGCTGACGATGTCGACCATCTGGTAAAAGGTTGGGCCGAGTCGGCCGCTAGCGCGGTCAAAGGCGACCGCGCCGATGGAAGCAATTGCTGCATCAGGGCCAGTGCCGGTCGTCTCCAGATCGATCATCACGTCGAGAAACGAGGTTGCCAACTGGCCGACGTGCTGCTGGTTGATTGTGGGCATTGCCACGACAGGCGCGTTCATGCTTGCACCTGCGCGCGATTGTTCTCATTGCTGTGTGCAGGTGGCGCCGAACGTTGATTAAAACCTCCCATGTCCAACACGTGGAGCAGGTAGGTACGGTAGGCGTCGCCGGCGCCCGATGCGAGTTCAGCGGCGGCTGCCTGGTACACCTCGCGTGGTAGTGCCGGGGGTGCATCGATTACGACGAAGCGGCGATCAGCGCAATCGGTGCGCATGGCATCGATGTGGCCGGACATGAAGATAAAGTTCATGCGGTTGTGAACCAGCTTGGGTTCGGCGGCTTTGCGGTGAATCCTGAGCTTGTCCGCAGTCATCATTTGTTTGATACGCATCATCGCTCCGCGGTCGCCGCTAAATTCATCGGCGAGGATCAAGCGCTTTCCGATAGCCCAATCGTTGAAATGCTCGTGCAACTCGTTTCTGACCACGCGTGCTTCATCCGCATACAGCGGAGCAATAAGGCGCTCGAAGAAAAGACCCTTGCCGGCGCCTTGGCCGCCGCAAACCCACAGCGCGCGTTCCATGCGCGCATGGGGATTGCGAAGTGGCAGAGCGATCCAGCGCTGCACGTACAGCGCCAGTTCGCGGTCACCATCGCACAAGTGCAATAGGATGTTGTTCAGGTTCGGAGTGCTTACAGGACCAGGCGCTGCCAGTGGTGCTTTGAAGATGCGGGCGAAAGCGTTTTTGATTGCCTCGACCAGCGTCGTGTAGGCGGTCGGCAGGGAGTGCATAAAGGTTTGGGCGTACATAATTTTTTTCCTATTAATTGAACGAAAATTAGTTGCGTTTGTCGCTTGGCTGCCGTTCGGTCGGGAACGGCCATACAGCGGCTGGTATGAGTTCGACGGTGCGGTGCTTCTTGACCTTGATGATTGGGCCTGTGTCGGCGGCTGGCGCCTGCTCGACGTCGGCAGATTTGACCTTGAGCTGCAGCTTTTGCCGTGCGACTGGCGCTGCGGCAGGTGCTTCTGGTACTCCAGTTACCTGGGCTGCGTCAGCGGTTGCGTCGGGCGCGGTGTCTGCCGGCGCCTCAGCAACTTGTCGGTGATCTTGGGTAGGGTCGATGCATTCCAGTTTTGCCATCGCATTCAGCGCGTCTGCTCCATGGCTGTCATCAGCACGATCAACCTCCCAGCTTTCGACGCTGAGGTATTCGCCCATCATCAGGTCGAGCATCAGCAGCTCAATCTGGGCGAATTCCGCTTGGTCGATATAGGCGCAAATTCCGTCATCGCTGCGGTCTTCAAACGGGTACAGGTCATCGAGTAGATCGTCAGGCAGCGGCTTTTCCCGGACAAGCAGCTTCGCCACTTCGCGGACCATCTCCAGGCTGAATCCGGACTGCGTCGAGCTGCGCACTTTCCGGTAGAGCGCGACCCGCTTGCTGGTGATTTCCTCGGCGCGCTCCTGTTTGCTGACCTGCGCAGCATGGTGCGCATCTTCCTTCGCCTTCTTGTTCGGTGACGCCTCTTTAGCCAGGTCTTTCTGTTCGCTCTGCAGGCGTGCGTCGCGCACTTCTACAGTCTCGCAAACGCCTGCTTGCTCCAGGGCGGTCTGTACGGCCGCGCGCGCGTACAGAGCTTGCATGACGCCTGTTCCGCTGCGGGTGTAAGCAACCGCTGGTGGCAGCTGTTGACGCTTCAGGCGGCTGGCCACGGTGCCCGATAAGCCGGTATGCGGTGCTACTCGCTCGAACGTGTACAGGGGCGTCTCGTCGGCCACGTAGGTGCTGCCGGCGAGGAATATTTGGCTCCAGGTGTTGAAGGCTTCCTGTCCTTCGTGCACGGGGAGGTTTTGTTTCAGGACGGCTGCGTGCAACTTGTCGTGGTGTGCCGCAGTCTTCTCTTTGAAGCATTCGGGATCGGTACAGAAGTTCGGATCAATGCCTTCAAACACCTCGGGCTGATTCCCGGCGCGCTTGGGGCATTTATTGCAGTTGCCAGCTTCCTTAACGAGCTTTGCATCATCGATCATAAAGATCGCCTTACGCAGGTCCAGCATGTAGTTCTGCTGCAGCCATTCCTTAGCTTTGCGGTAGGACATTGGCTCATCGTCTACGCGGCCGTTTGGACGGAGGATCTCATTCAGCGCCTTCGTCTGCAGCTTGGCCAACGGGATGCGGGCGATCAGCAGCGCGGTAGACGCCTGCAGCCGGTCCTCGTTGTCCAGGAACTGTTCACGCACATCGAGATTCAGCGCGCACAGCTTCAGGCGGCCATAGACATAGCTGCGGCTCTTATTGAGTTTCTCGACCAGCTGGTCGGCTGTGTAACCGTGCGTCATCATCAGCCGCTCGTAGCCCTCTGCCTCTTCAAGAGGGTGTGGGTTGTCGCGCTGCAGGTTCTCCAAGATCTGCAGCTCGAGCGCCTCTTGATCGCTCAGCTCGCGGCACATCGCGGGAATGCTGGTCAGGCCCGCGATGATCGAGGCGCGGAAGCGGCGCTCGCCGGCGACGATTTCGAACAGCTGTGGTTCGGCCTCGGTTGGCGTTACCGGGCGGATCAGGATCGGCTGTGCGACGCCCTTGGCTTTGATGCTGGCCGCCAGTTCCTTCAGCTTGGGTTCGTTGAAGCGCTTGCGGTTCGTGCGCGAGATGCGGATGTGCGCCAGGTTGTAGTGCCCGAACTTGCCGCCATCCACGACCAGTTCGTCGGCGATCAGCGGTGCATCGGCGGCAGCTGGTGGCAGTGCCGGTGCAGGGAGGATTGTTAGCTCGGTGGTCATGTGTACTCCTATTTCGAAGATGGTGGTTGTGGGGCGCTTTCGGTTAATGCAAACAGGCGGTTGGCCAGCGGCTTGTTGTCATGTGTGAGTTCGCCGGCCAGCAGCGCTATGAATTTCATCGAGCGCAGTTCGGGGTTGTTGGGATGGTCGGCCTGCGCGAGAACGGCGCATTGGCGCAGCGCCTCTTTCAGTTGATTTGCGGTCATGGGCTCAGTCCCGGTCGTTCGCCGCGAGGCGCTTGAGGTCCGTGGCCTGGCCACGTCCGCGGTGTTTGCGCGCATAGCTATGCAGCGCCACGTTGAGTGCGGGAACCTTGAGGGCCACATCGAGTGTTCCGGCGATGCCCAGGGCGCGATGTGCGGCCGCCAGTGCCGCCTGGTCGGGCGTGGCCGGCATGACGGTAATTCCGCACGGCGTGTCGCCTTGCTTGTCTGCTGCGGCCTGGTATGCGCTCGATGCGCTCATGGCCTGAGTGTTGAAGGTGTGCATGCCGGCGGCTGTGCGCACCTTGACGTTGAACTGGTGTACCAGGTGGCTATGCATTGCGAGCGCAACACGGAGGTCGTCGGCCGTATCGCCGAGCGCGCCGGCATTGCCGCTCATCGTCAACAGGATCATGGCGTTCTGCGCACTGGTGCTCAGCCTTTCAAGGCTGGCCAGCAAGGCGTTGGAACAGTCAGCAATGCTGCCATCGGCCAGCGTTTGTGTGAGGGAGGTAGTGGTGGCGTTCATTTGCACGCCTCCGCCGAGGTGGCCAGTTCGGCGTGTGCAGACGTGTGCACACGTTGAACTGGAGGGCTAAGGTTGCGTGCCCGAATGTAGTCGTGCCCCTTCATCCCTGCGTAGGGGTCGGGTTTAATCTCAAGAATGCGAACGGTGTTGGCGTGAGGTTCGCTTTGTCTTGTAGCTAAGGCTGCTGTCTGGACCATCTCTGCTCCTCTCAAGTAGTGACACGAGCGGAGTATAGATAATCTATTCTTTCAAGTAAAGAAATTCTATACTTTTAGGGTGAAATATTTGAATTCTCTCCAAAAGTAACAACGCACACTAATTGACTGACCTCTGCAGCCAGGCTGGCGGCAAGCCATTTTGCGTCGGCTTTGATGGCGTGGCTCCAGTTGTCGAAGTCGCCAGAAGTCAGGAGGTGGTTCAGGGCGCTAAGTTGAGCTGCGCGCATTTCCAAATAATCTCTGGCGCTGGCTGCGGAAATCAACAGCTGAACTCCTGGGTGCACGGTAATGGGCTCTACGGTAGTTGAAGTGTTACTATTGTCAATTTGCATCTAAAGTTTCCAAGAGTAATTATTAGAGTCGGCAATTATAAGGACAATGACTTCACCGTGTAGCTATCGGCTCCTACGGGCTTTATCTACACTGCGCTTCTATGAGTAGAGACATTGCCCCTTTCGGCCTTCGAATGCCGTCCGAGTTGAAGCAGAAGATCGAGGAAAGCGCGCGGCGCCATGCTCGATCAATCAATTCTGAAATTATCGGCAGGCTGGCTGAGAGTATCGACGCGACTATGCGCCCGCTGCAGAGCTACTCTGACGGCGAGTTGATACGCGAGTTGATGGATCGATATGAGCGAGGAATGGTCTCCATCCGAATCGGGGACCCGGCCACAACCTCGCCTGAGGAAAAGTAAAGTTACTTTGCCCGCAATGGGCAGGTATCTAGAAGTGTGATGATGGCGCTCTGGATGTGTGGTGGCACTTCACGTTCATTGAGAGCGTTGACAATGTGGCCGAAGAAATACTCATAACCTGGTGCGCTAGGTGCGGGGACATCCTGTGCGATTCCTTTTTTTGCGCCCAAATCACTTTCGATAACTGATGCCGGCAACGGGTATTCCGTGATTTTGCTGATCGCAACCAGTTGGGCGATGCTTGGCAAGTGCTTGCCAAGCTCCCAGTGCGAAATATTCCCTTTTGTGTTGCCTCGATCCGTTCTCAGTTCAAGGGCGAGTTCCCTCCCAAGTGCTTCACCCGACAGGCCGGCGCTCTTGCGCGCCGTCCGAACCCACTCAGCGATTTCGTTTTTAATTTGCATTTTGTAATCGTATAGGTTTTCTATACCGATTTGGGATAGAAAAGCTTGACTTAAAAGTATAGAAAAACTAGACTTTGGGCCTGACTCACTTTCCTCCAATCCAATGAACACGTCACCTTTAGATGAAGTCATATCGCTGCTTGGCTCTATGCAGAACCTAGCGGCGCATTTGGGCGTCACGAAGGGCGCGGTCGGCCAGTGGAAGTTACCTGGTCGTCGCGTGCCGGCGGAACATTGCCCAACTATCGAAAAGCTGGTAGCGGGGCAGGTGAAATGCGAAGCGCTACGTCCGGACGTTGACTGGGCCTACCTTCGTCGTACCGCGCACTAGCGGTGTCTGTGTTTCCCATAGTTGAAAGTGTAGGTTCAAATCAGTAATGGCAAAACCATAATTTTTAGGAGGCTGTATGGCAGGGAAGTGCGGGTTGATGCTGGCTCTGGAGGCCCAGCGGCGTGAACAGAAGTGCGCCGAGTTGGGCCAGATAGTGCCACGAGTGACGCCAGTCCTGATTGTGGGTGTGGGCAACGGCGTTTCGAAGCACGACTTAGCCCAGCTCCGCGAGCGTATTCGTTACAGGGAGTAGGGCTGGCGTCGTGTTGTCGCTACTGTCTAAGAAAATATTTCACGGTTTGGGAGTCTTATGGATATTCGCAGTGCAGTACTGAAAATGATCAATGCCGTCAACGGCACATGGTCGGTCACGGCCGCCTACCTGGGCATGACGGAAAATTCGTTGCGCAACCGCGCCTATGAGACGAAGGGCCAGGCGCTGTCGACCTACGACAAATTGTCGCTGCAGCAGTTGTCGGGGACAACCTTGTTCGCCGAGGCAATCGCGGCTGAAAGCGGCGGCACGTTCGTCAAGTTGCCGACCGCTGGTGAAATTGAGAACGATTCCATCCAGGCGATGTTCAACCAGAACTACGCCGAGCTGGGCGCCTTGTTTTCCACCTTCACCGCGGCCATTGCTGACGGTGAAATCGACGACATCGAGCGCGCGAAGTTGCAGGCGCAGGGCGAGCAGCTGCACCGCAAGACGGAAACACTGCTGGCGTTGATGTTCAGCGTCTACTGCCGCCGAACCAACACCGTCAAGCTGGAACTGCGCCGCGAGGTTGCTCATGGCTAAGTTCGATTTGCCGCGCCGTGGCGGTGCGGCAGCGCTAGGCTTGATGGCGCTTCACAATATCGGCGGACGCAGCACGGCGTCGGCCTGGGCGTTGGTGCTGGACTGGAAGGGCAGTGCCGCTCACTTCAAGAACAACATCATCGACCGCTTGCGGATCTGCGGCTTGATCGTCACTGCCGGCGAACTGGCGGAGATCACTGCGGAAGGCTTGCGCTACCTGGGCATCAATGCAGCGCCTGTCGCCGACGTGGAGCGGCCAGTTGCGGGGCCGCGTTATGTCGCTCCGATGCGCGCGCTGAACATGGCAAAGCATTTCCCCCCGCGCCCCCTGCGCCAGGGCGCCCATGACTTTCAGGCGATCCCTTCGGTGATGGCTGGCCAGCGCGTCGACTATCGGAGTGGCCGCGACTGATGTTTGATTTTGAGGCTATACCACAAGAGCTGCGTGAGCGGCCGCAATGGCTCGTTTGGCGTTTCGAGCCTAACCCTAACCCTACTAAGTCCAAGCCGCTGAAGGTCCCCTATTGGGTCAACGGCAAGCGGCGCCGTGGCGTCCAGGGCGATCAGGCCGACCGTGGCCACCTCGTTACGCTTGACGTTGCCCTGGCCACGCTGGCGGCGCCGGGTAGCCAATACACGGGTATCGGCTTCGCGTTCCTGCCCGGCGACGGTCTGGTCGGCGTCGATATCGACAAATGCATCGACCTGGAGACAGGCGAGTTCACCGAGCTGGCGCTTCAAACCATTGCGGGCTGCGATTCGTACACCGAGTACTCGCCCTCGGGCACGGGCGTCCACATTATTGTCGCCGGCGCCACCACGACCTTTAAGTCGAATGACATTGGCCTGGAGGTCTTCTGTTCCAGCCAGTTCTTCACGTTCACCGGCCGCCAGTACGCCGGCTCGCCGACGACGATCAATCCGATTTCGGACGCCGAGCTCGACCGCTTGCGCGTGCTTGTGCGCGCCGCTCGACCTGCTGCTACGCCTTCCCCGGCTCAGACGTCGGCCCCCCTTCCCCCCGGCGGCGAGAGCGAGCGCGCGCGGCTGGAAGCCGCTCTCTCCTTTGTGGACGCTAGCGGCCACGATGTATGGATTCGCGTCGGTATGGGCCTGTACAGCGCCCTGGGGGACGCCGGGTTCCGGCTGTGGGATTACTGGTCGTCCAAGTCCGAGAACTATGGGGGCGAGGAGGAGTGTCGGAAGCGCTGGGCGTCCTTTGGCAAGCGCGGCGTGAACATCACGGCCGCGACCATTTTCAAATTGGCCTTTGACGGTGGGTGGAAGCCGCCCCGTTCCGTTCTCCCCCCTCCCATCAAGGCTGGTTC